>JASHRE010000796.1 GCA_030037515.1 Candidatus Sulfotelmatobacter sp. | reverse complement strand
GGTAAGCATCCTGCACGCCATCAATGCGGGTGTTGTTGCCCTGGGAAGATTGCCCGTTCACGTTTGAGGTCATGGCGCGTTGAGGGTTTCCGCCGGCTGAATTGTTCTCCATCGGCAGCGTCGCTCCCGGAATAACCTTGTAAAGCGCCTGAAAGCTTCTCCCTTCCGATGAGATGGCGGGTAGAGATTGCACCTCCGGGGCATTGAGGTCGGTGCGTACGTCGGAGCGGTCCGTTTGCAAAAGCGGAGGTTCCGTGGTTACGGTCACAGTTTGGTTGGCGCTGGCGACCTTGAGTTGCGCGTCCACGCGGGCTACCTCGTTTACATTGACGAAGACGCCGGTTGTTTGCTGCGCAGAGAACCCCGGAGCAGCTATGGTCACTTGGTAAGTGCCCGGCAATAGCGTGGTAAACCGGTAAATACCGGCAGAGTCAGTGTTCGTTTCCTGGCTGACGCCAGTTCGAGTCTCCAACGCCGTGACTCGGGCTCCGCTGACGATGGCTCCGCTCGAATCCTTAACGGTGCCGGTCAGGGATCCGTAGAGCACCTGGGCGGAACACCTTGGGACCAGCTTCAAGACGAAGGCGACGAGCATGATGGACATCAAGGTGGGAATTTGTTTGACAATCGAATTAAAGAGAGAATCTAACCTGCGCTTGCGTGTCGACATGAAATCACCTCAATTGCGACAACTTAACCACGATTCGACCGCAAGCCCCTTCCCCTCACATTCAGGCTACATAGACTCACCTACGCTCTGGCCAACCCGCGGGTGAGGTTGACGCGAAGATCCCTCCCTGTTCTGTCGCCGCCGGTCCGTAAAAGGACCAAAATGCTTTTGCAATACCATGGCTACGGTTCCGCGCAGCCGGGCGGTGCTGGGATCGGCTCCGGCCGGCCGGACCGACGGCGGCTTCCCGACCAGAACGGCGGACGCGATTCCGGCCTCGATGACGGGGCCGATGCGATCCCACAGGCGCGTAAACTCGCCGACAAATACAACCTCTTCAGGAGACAATCCTGCCACAATCATGCGCATGCCGCGGGCGATGCCTTGCGCCATCTGATCAACCGCTTTCAGTGCGAGCTCGTCTCCGCTCCCGGCCAGAGAAAGCAGATGCCGAAACGTCAGGCCACCGCTCCCGGCGCGGGATTCGTGATAATAGCGGAGGGCCGCCCAATTTGAGGCATATACTTCCCAGCAGCCGCGTGCGCCGCAACTGCATTGAGGACCAGCAGGGTCAAGTGGCACGTGGCCGAATTCTCCCGCCAAGCCGTTCGGTCCTCTCAGCAATTGGCCGTCGCTGACTATGCCAACTCCGATGCCTTCAGAAACCGTGACCACGGCCATGTCCCGTGTCCTCTCGCGGTGGCCGAACCACAGTTCGGCGAGCGCGCAAGCGTTGGCCGCATTTTCCATCTCCACCTGAAGGCCGGTGACTTTTTCCAGGGGGCCGTGCAAATCGAAGGAATCGAACTCGGGCCATTTCAAATTTGGGGCGAACACGATGCGTTGCTTGTTTTCGTCGAATCTGCCCGGCACGCTGACACCGATTCCTTCAAAAAACAGATCCGGATGTCCGGCGATCATTTGCCGGATCTTTTGCGATATCTGGAGAGCGGCGGTGTAGGAATCCCCGGGAGTTGGAATTTCCTGGTGCGACAAAAAGCGGCCGTTGGCGTCCGAGACTGCGATGGCGGTTCGCGTGGGCCGCAAATCGACCACGACGATGGCGCGGCGATCATTCAACTGAAGAAACGTTGGCCGGCGTCCTCGAGGCAAACGCCCCACCGGACCGGAAATGACCCACTTTTCCCGAATCAGCTGTTCCGTTATGAGCGAGACGGTGCTACGTTGCAATCCGGACGCACGGGCCAAGTCGGCGCGGGAGATGGGTTGCCGGCGGCGAATGAGATTGAGCACGACGCCGCGATTGATGCCCCGAGCGGTCTGGCTGGTTGCCAGCTGCGCGTCTCTGAACTGCATGCCCAACATCGCGACGACGCCGTTGCCGAGGGCGGCTCCGCACGAAGCCTTCCCCCAAGCTTAAATTCGTATCTCGAACTATATGGACAATTTGTGACCGTTGTCAAGAACAGATTCTCAGACGCGCCCACCGGCCCGATTTCGGCTTCCGCCCGCTACCCTATCGCGCAACCGACTCCTTGGCGGGAATGGGCCACTTGGCACAGGGAAACCAGCGGTGAAGGAGCGCGATCGCCATGGCCGTAACCAAAAAGCAAAACCAACTCGCCTCAGGCCCGAGCATACCACCGGTGACGCGAATGGATCCGGGGAAGTCGGCGTTCAGCAATCGCCCCACCGCAAAATATCCGCCGTTCATTCCTGAGAAGACATACAGGAACATGAAATCGAACGCAGCGTGCATTCCGATGGGGAAGGCGAGGCTTCCCGTGCGTCGCAAGGCTAACGTGATGAAGAATGTCAGCAGGGTCACGGCGACCCAGTCTTCCCAACGTTCGTAAGGCTTGGTGTAGTAATGAAGAGCGCCGAAGCCGACCGCGTTGATAGTGGCTGCGGCAACAAAACCGATACCGTCGGACAAGGTGTAAAGAAAATATCCTCGAAAGGTGATCTCTTCGCTCAAGCCGATGAGTAAGCTTGCCAAGATCCACAGGAGCGCAAATTTCATTAGCTGCGAGCCCGCTAGATTGAACCCGTGAATCCTGTAGCCGCCAGCCAGAGAAATCAAGAGAATGATCACCGCGGGCATCACCGCACCCCAGACCACCCCCTTGCAGAAAAGTCGGCCAAACAAATCCCGCACGCGAGGAATTCCGTAAACCGTCAGGCTTCTGTTTTCAAACCGGGCCATCAACGCCGTTGCCATCAGCGCAACCGTCAGCGTGCCGCCTTCGCCGATCACGAGGTCCATCGGATGCAAAGGGGGATAGTCGGGCAGATGCAAGCGCCCGAGTGCGTGCGTTACCAGGTAGCCAATGCCGAAGAATAGGGCGCAGAAGATCAGCAAACGCCATCCGCATCGGAGCTCTCGGCCGTTGTGGAAGATCTTGCGCATGCGTGTCAACCAGTTGTTGGCGTTGACCCCGTTTTCCGGGGATGGTCCCCGATTGGCGTCGGCTCGTTGCCGCACGCATATTATCAAGACTGCGAGGGGGGGTGGTTGCAGAATGTCAGCCCTCCATGAAGATGCGCTGTCTTTGAATCCTCCTTATTCAAGCCTCAAGACGAGCCTGCAAGGGCCGCTTTTTGGTTGGATAGGTCCTGATCGCACAGAGAGACTTCTTAGCCAGAGTGGGAGTAGAATTTTGTTCACACTTTGGATCTCCTTGGGGGATTCGTATTCCGCATTTCCG
>JASHRE010000795.1 GCA_030037515.1 Candidatus Sulfotelmatobacter sp. | reverse complement strand
CCAGGCACGAGCGGAAATTCGAAGTTGCGCGGCATGACACCGATGACGAGGTAAGGTTTTCGATCCAGCAAGATCTTGGTCCCGAGCACGTTGGCATCGCCGTGCAGCCGGTTCTGCCACAATGAGTAGCTGACTAATGTGACCGGATCGTGCTGATCATCTTCTTGTCGCGTGAAAAATCGTCCCAGCAACGGCGCAACCGCGAGCGCGGGAAACACTCCGCCCGACAATCGAGCCGCGTTCACCTGCGCGGGCTCGCCGGAGCCGGAGAGCTCAAAAGCAACTTGCTGATATCCGCCGAGACTCTCGAAACTGTGCGTGTCGCGGGTGTAGTTGAGGATGTCAGGCGCAGTGACGCCGGTGCCACCGGCGTTGCCTCCCTGCAGAATGTCCGAGACAGCAACCAGCCGCTCGGAATTCGGAAACGGCAATGGCCGCAGCAGCACCGCTTCGACGATCGAGAAGATGGCGGTGGTCGCGCCGATTCCGAGCGCCAGCATAAGAACGGCGGTCGCGCTGAAGCCGGGCGAATGGCGCAAGTGGCGAGCCGTGATTCGCAGATCCTGGAAAAGCATTCGAATTCTCCCTTTTCATTCGTAGCGCAGGGCGACCATGGGATCGACCCGAGTGGCGCGATAGGCCGGATGGGCTGATGCCGCAATCGCAACCCCCAACACAATCAGCGAGACGCAAACCAAAGTCAGCGGATCGGCCTGGGAGACGCCGAACAATTGCGCGCGTGCCAAATGGGCCAGCAACAGCAAGAGCGGAATTCCCGCGGCGATGCCGATGCCGGTCAACGAAAGCACGTCAACCAGCACCATGCGGACCAGGACAGCACGAGTCGCGCCCATGGCTACCCGCACGCCAATCTCGCGCGTCCGCTGCGCTATGGAATAGGCGAGCACGCCATAGATCCCGATCGCAGCCATTAGTGCGCCGAGCAGGCCGAATGCGGTACCGAGGAACGCGATCACGCGCTCATCAGTTAAATTCGTTTCGACCTGCTCTTGCATGCTGAGAAAGTCACTCAGCACAAGCTTCGAATCGAGTCGACTCATCGCCCGGCGAATTGTGGATTCAGCGCCAGCGGGGGCTTGCCAGGTGCGCACATAAAAAGTCATACCAGAGGAATCGGTTTTGTCCGGATCCTGCAGATATGGCGTGAAGGCGGTCCGGCGAATATCGCTGCGCACGGAGGTGTGCTTCACGTCTCCGACGACTCCGACGATTTCGGTGTCCGGGGTCACGTCGCCCGCACCAAAACAGAAGTAGCTTCCAATCGCACTCTGGGGACCGCCGAGGTAGCGTTTGGCGAAACTCTCGTTCACGACCGCAACCTTCTGCGATTCGACGCGATCCTGATCGTTGATCTCGCGTCCAGCGAGAAGCGGCATCTTCATCGTGATGAAATAACCTGCGGTCACGCGCGGATGCTCGACATTCATGTCTTCGTTTTCGGCGGCTTGATATCCCGCGACCGTGATGTTGGCGGTGGAATTGTTGTTTTTCAGTTCCGGATCGCTGGTAGCCGCGGCCGAACGGACCCCGGGAAGGCCGGTGAGCCTGTCTAGAATTTGCCGGTACAGAGAAGCCGTCTGATCCGGCTGATAGCCCGCCAGTCGTGGGTCGACGGTGAAACTGAGAAGGTGGTCGGTGGAAAATCCCACGTCGACTAGCTTGAGATTGTGCAAGGTGCGAACGAAAAGCCCTGCACCGGCTAGGAGCAGAAGGCTTACGCCGATTTGAGCGATGACCGAGACGCGACGCAGACGTAAAGGTTCGCCTGCGATGGCGTTTGATTGTTGCTTAAGTGCCTCGATGGCGTTCGGACGCCAGAATTGAAGCGCGGGAGCCAGGCCGAACAGCACGCTCACAACGAGAGCCAGAACAAAGTTGAATGCGAGGACGCGAAGGTCGGGATTCGGATTGAAAGCGGTTTCTTTCGAGCCGGCCCAGACCATGCGAATGAGCAACCGGGAAATCTGCGGCGCGAGGAAAATTCCGATGATTCCCCCGGCAAGCCCCAGCAGCGCTCCTTCAGCAAACAGTTGAAGAATGAGCCGGCCGCGACTTGATCCGAGGGCGTATCGAACAGCCGTTTCTCGGCTTCGCGTCGCGGCTCGCACCAGCAGCAGACTGCCCACATTGGTGCAGGCCATCAGTGCCATCAGTACGGCCATGCCCATAATGACCAGAAGAGTCATGGGTGTATTGCCGCTTCTCGGCACGCCCTTCGAACCGTCAATCAGAAACAAGTGCGAGTTGGTGAGGAATGAATCCTGGAGGCGTTTCGAACTGTGTCCGAGAAGCTTCAGTTCATAGGCTCGGATCGAGTGCCACAGAGGATCGATGCCTGCTTGCGCCTGTCGAACCGTAAGTCCCGGCTTCATTCTGCCGATGATGTTCAGCCAAATCGACCGGCGCTCCTCCAGATCGTTCCAGCCGGGAGAGATCTCCGGCTTCATCATCATGGGCACGAAAAGCGCTGGATCGTTCTGCGAGACAACGCTATGAAATCCGGGCACGGTCACGCCAACAACGGTGAACGGATGGCCGTTGATCGAGATACTCTGATTGACAATGCGCGGATCAGCGCCAAAACGGCGCTGCCAGTACTCAAAGCTGAGAACGGCGACGGGATGAGCTTCTTGCCCAACGTCATCCGAAGGAACAAGCAGACGGCCCATGGCGGCTTGCACTCCGAGCACGTCGAAGTAATTTCCGGAAACCAGCTCCGCTTCCGCCGTCTCGGGCTCGTTGTGCCACTGCAGACCGACTTGAGCCGGCCAATAGGTGGCGATGACTCCGCTGAACACCGGGTTCTGATCGCGCAGGTCGCGGTACATCGGATATGAATAGAAAAGATCTTCGAAGGTCGGAGTCCGTGAAAAGCCCTGATCGCGCCCGGTATGGCTCAAAAGCACGAGTTGGCTCGGCTCTTTCACCGGCAAGGGACGCAACAGCGCCTGATCGAGCAGCGTGTAGATCGCTGTGTTCGCGCCAATGCCCAGCGCCAGCGTGATCACCGCAACAGCCGTGAACAGGGGAGACTTCCGCAGCAGGCGGAATCCGTAGCGAAAACCTTCGATCAGATTTGTCATACGTTAGTCACAAAGCCAATTTTCATTCGCAGCGCAGCGCCACCATGGGATCGAGGTTGGCCGCGCGTCGTGCGGGGATGTAGCACGCCAGCAACGTCACGAGCCCGACTAGCACAGCCACGCTCGCGTAAGTGATCGAGTCGGTGGGGCTGATGCCATACAGTTCCGAAGCCAGCAGCCGTGCCAGCAAAAATGCTCCAGTT
>JASHRE010000794.1 GCA_030037515.1 Candidatus Sulfotelmatobacter sp. | reverse complement strand
GTATTGCGAGCTTCTTGGAGGTGGATAGTTGCTGGCAATACCCGTCACACCCAGTGGCAGAACCGGGAGGGCGGCCGCCGAAATGACACTACCTGCCGCGGGACCGCTAAGAGCCAAGCCCGGGTTGTCGAGGGAGACGTTGTTCAGTGTCGGGTTGGGATCTCCGGGCGGATTCACGGCGCCGTTGTACATATCGTTGCCCTGAATGCGTTCGTACATCAATCCGTAGCCGCCGCGAACGACGGTCTTGCCCTGACCGGTAAGGTCGTAAGCAAAGCCAAGACGGGGCCCCCAACTGTTCCAGCCGCCATTCACCAGACCTTTGGGAATGCCGTTGATCCCTCCAACGCCAATTCCGTTGAGGTAGAACTGGTAGCCCCCGAAGTTGCTCTCAGCCACCAGCCCGGGACTGGCTCCCGTGCAGCCGAAGTTTGAGGTCGCCGTCTCGGGTCCGGAGCAGATGTCGCCGCTCCCGTTATTCCAGAACGTGGGCGCATTGGCGGGGTTATACATACTTGGGTAGAAGTTGGACGAGAGATGGTCCGCCTCGTAGGTGTGCGGAATGCCGTCCCAACGCAGTCCCAAGTTCAGGGTCAAGCGGCTCGTGGCACGCCAGTTGTCCTGAACGTAGGCAGCCGGTGAGAGGTTATTCCAGTGCCCAGTGATCTGCGCCCCACTCTCGGAGTAATTCTGGGCATAGCCCAGCAGGAAGTCTGCGAAATCATATCCGCAGCTCTGGGTAGGGGACGCGACGCACCCGGCGGGACTCGTAAACGAGCCATTAAAACCGAAATTACCCTCGGTGTTCGCGAAAGCGTCCTGCACTTTCTTGTACAGCGCCCAACTGAATCCGAATTTCAGTTGATGCGTTCCCTTGGTCCACGAGAGATCGTCGCGTATCTGGTAGTCGTTCGCCGAGTTGTTCCACGGCAAATAGTTGACCGTGTAATCGGTACCTGTAACTCCGGAAAGATCGATCGACGGGATGCGATTCTCAGGATTGGGACCGGTGAACAGACGGTTGAACGTGAATGAGGACGGCGCTGTGTACAGGCCGGCGGGAAGAATGTGAATGCGGTTGCCGTTGTAGTTAAAGGCGATCTCATTCAGCACCGTCGGGCTGATCACATGCGTCGCGTGGATGACCGCGCTGTAGGAAGGGTTCCCGAACGTATTGCTCATCGACGGAGTGTTATCTCCGCTCCACATTGTGGTGCCAAAGGTCTGCGACGTTTGCTCGGAAATCCAGTGGCCAAAGATCGAGAACTTGCTGCTGAACTGGTGATCGATGCGCGCAATCTCTTCCGTCAAATACGTAGGCGCGTTGTTGCCACCCAAGAAGAAACCGGAGCTTGTGGTGGGAGCAGGGAAAATCCCGCCGTACTTGCCACCGGCGGTCAACAATGCCACTGCGTTCGGGCTGATCATGCAATCCGGAATCGTGTTGCCCGGGAACGGCGATCCGGGTTTCACGCCCGCAGGAGCCACTCCTCCGCAGCTTGCGAACTGAACTGAATCCGGCACTACGGTTCCTGTGTTGCATACCACTCCGTCGCAGGGGTCGACGTCAGAAACCGTCTTTCCGTTGACTGTCGTCGGCAGGACCGCGCCAGTTCCCGTCCCGGCGGCGTCCGGGTACGCGCTGCTCGGCGGAACGAGAACGTTCAGGAGACCCCCGTCAATTTCCCGTCTCCACTCCTGGTTGTAGAAGAAGAACGTCGGATGAGCGTTCATGCCAGGAACCTTACCGCCGAAGTTGAAGCCGAAAATGTCGTAGCGCAGTTCGGCAACCTTATTCGGCAGCGGGTTGAAATAGTTGCGAGCATTGAGGTCGTCGTTGCGGAAGAACTCCCAAGCCTCGCCATGGTACTGCTTGGTTCCAGACTTGATGACCTCGCTGATCTGAGAAGCCGACGCCAAGCCGTACTCAGCGCTGTAGTTTGAGGTCATGTTCTGGAACTCGGCGATCGAATCGATCGACGGCATGACAGAGCCGCTGCTGCCACCGCGGTCGAGGTTCTCGCCGCCATCGATCAGCTGCAGGTTGTGGCCGGCCCGCTCCCCGTTAATGCTCACCGTGCTATCGCCGCTGACCGGTGTAAAGATCACTCGGGAGGGCTGCAGACTCACCGCTCCGGGCGCCAGGGCAAACAGCTCGTACACGCTGCGGCCGTTGGTGGCCAGCTGCGTGACCTGCTGTCCGGTGATGACGTTGCTGACTTCGCCAGTATCGGTTTGCACCGCAACGGCGTTCGCCTCCACCGTGACCTGCTCCTGCGCGCTGCCGACTTGCAGTTTGAAGTCGACGCGGTTACGGTCGCCGACGTTCAGCGTGATGCTGCTTTGCTCGGCAACCTTGAACCCGCTGGCCGACACTTTCACCGTGTAATGCCCGATGTGCAGATCCGGGGCTACGTATTGCCCGTCTCCGTTGCTCGGCAGAGTACGGCTCACCCCAGTATCGTTGTTCGTAATCGTGATGGAAGCGTTGGGAACTGCGGCGCCCGTCGGATCGGTGACCGTCCCCAGGATCGTAGCTTCTTGGGCGAACGCAGATGTTGTGAAGATGGCTAACAGGAAAGCGAAGAGACCCAGATACGCAACTTGTCGCATCCTTCGGACTCTTGCCGGAAGGCCCAGACTCGCGGCACACATGGGCGAGAGTGATTTCATTTGCCAGCCTCCAGATATACTTTTTGCCGGGGGGAACGTCTAAACACAAACTACCCCGGATCGTAAACGTTTACGGTCTATCTGCACTCTGCGATCGTTGTCAAGAAGAAAATCGATTTTGGGTCACTTTTTTACAATTTCCCTTCCCATCGGCGTCTTTTCGCCCGCTTCCGCGCCTTCCCATCAGCTTTTTCTTCTGAATGTCTCCTTTTCGGAAATATCGGCCGGACGAGGGGAGCCACGGTTTGCAAGCCGGAGTTATACTTCCCTGAGGTTCAAGGCGGCCCGCCTGCGAGGTTGTCGCAATGTTTACCAAATTGGTACTACCGTTTCTGCTCCTTTTTGTTGCTTGCTCGTCAGCAGCCGTCGGTCAGCAGACATCCGTGCCTTCCGCATCGGCCGCCGCCCAGGAATTCCCTGTGGTGTTTCAAGAGAATGTCGTGGCCGGTAAGACCTCTGTTGGAACGAAGATTCAAGCAAAACTCGGGATGGCAACCCTGGTCAACGGGACCGTCATTCCGCAGGGCGCTGTTTTCTCGGGGGAAGTCGTCCAATCTGCCGGCAAGGCCAAGGCGGACGCCTCGAAACTGGCGATCCGAATCGACTCCGCGCAGTGGAAGAGTGGATCGGCCACGCTAAAAGTTTATCTGGTGGGGTGGTTCTATCCCTTCGCCCTGCAGGAGGGTCAGGACCTGCAATACGGTCCGCAGCAACCTTCAACGCGAACTTGGAACGGGCAAGGGGAATATCCTGCGCAGAATTCCAATGTGTATCGCCCTTTTCCCAGCGGCGGCTCCGATTCCGGCTCCTCCCCCGACACATCGAACTCGATAACCTCTAAATACCGCGTCAAAATGAAGAATGTGGAAACCGATCGCAGCGCAGACGGCACAATTACGCTGGTCTCCCATCATTCGAACATCAAACTCGACAAATCGACGACCTATGTTCTGGCCAGCTCGGAGCTGCTGGGCAGCTCCGAGAAGTCTGCTGCGAAATGACCTTGCTGGGCATCGCGAGCGAGCCCATCTGGCACAGCGGAGAACCGGCTCTGAGCTGGAGGGCAAAAGCCTCCGATCGACCCGCCCGACTCCCAAGTCCCAACCCGGGCGCTGTTGGCGTGGGTGGGGGCGAAGCGTCTTTGAGCCTGCCCTGAGCAACTGCGAGGCAACGATGAGGCGCCGGATGGGCGGTTTTGTGACATAAGACCGCGCGCTCGCATGGCTTCAATTCTCGAACTGACCTACCACCCGCTCCACGATTTTCTCTCTCCACGATTTTCTTGACCACGCGATGTCGCTGTGCTACAAGCGTCGGTTCGCCCGTAAACGTTAACGAAACTCAACTTCTTCTTGCCTGAGCACCCGGGGCAAAGCCGCGCGCGACCGAGCGCTAGGAGGTCTTTAATCTTGCCCAAAATTCATCCGGCCTTCCCTTCGCTAATCTTCGCCGCCGTCCTGGTTTTCGTCGCCATCCCCTCATCTACGGCGCAAAGCAATACTCCTATTTACCTGGATCCGTCTCAGCCGATCGATGTTCGAGTAAACGACCTCATCAGCCGGATGACGCTGGAGGAGAAAGCTTCGCAACTGGTGAATCAGGCTCGCGCCATTCCAAGGCTTGATGTGCCGAACTACGACTGGTGGAGCGAGGCTCTGCATGGCGTGGCCAATGCCGGAACCGCGACCGTTTTCCCCGAGCCGATCGGGCTTGCCGCCACCTTCGATGATCGACTGATCCATCAGATGGCCATCGTCATCGGCACCGAAGGCCGCGCCAAACACAATCAGGCCGTGCGCGCCGGTCGCCGCGATATCATGGAGGGCCTCGATTTCTGGTCGCCCAACATCAATATTTTCCGCGATCCCCGCTGGGGACGCGGCCAGGAAACTTACGGCGAAGATCCTTTTCTGACCGGCCGCATGGGCGTCGCCTTCGTCACCGGCATGCAGGGCGACGACCCGAAGTATCTTCGGGTGATTTCCACTCCCAAGCATTTCGCCGTCCACAGCGGCCCTGAACCGGCACGGCACAGCATGGACGTGCAGGTTTCCAAGCACGACATGGAAGATACCTACCTGCCAGCCTTTCGAGCGGCGGTCACCGAAGGCAAAGCCGAGTCGATCATGTGCGCCTATAACCGAGTGAACGGCCAACCTGCCTGCGCAAATGATTTCCTGCTTCAGGATCAGCTTCGCGGAGCCTGGAAATTTAACGGTTATGTAGTTTCCGATTGTGATGCCATCGTCGACATGTACGAGGGACATCATTTCACCAACAGCCAAGCGGCGGCCGCAGCGATCTCTCTGAAAACCGGCATGGATAACGAATGCGCCGATTTCTTCACAGTCGTCAACGACAGTCACGACTATCAGCCGTATCTCGACGCGGTCAAGCAAGGTCTGCTCACCGAAGCCGATATCGACGTCGCTCTCAGACGTCTGTTCACCGCTCGTATGCGCCTCGGTATGTTCGATCCTCCAGGCATGGTGCCCTATGCCAACACGGCCGAGTCTGAAATCGATAGCGCCACGCATCGCGCTCTCGCACTGAAAACCGCGCAGGAATCCATGGTGTTGCTCAAGAATGACGGCATTCTTCCCCTGTCATCGAGTGTGAGGAAAATTCTGGTCGTTGGACCGCTGGCCGAATCTGTTCAGGTGCTTCATGGCAACTATGCGGGAACGGCGTCGCACGCTGTCACCGCGCTCGAAGGCATTCGTAAGCAATTTGGGTCAGGCCAAGTTTCCTACCATCCCGGCACGAACTTCCTACGCGAGC
>JASHRE010000793.1 GCA_030037515.1 Candidatus Sulfotelmatobacter sp. | reverse complement strand
CGAAGACTACAACTTTATCGGCAATGGCGAAGGCGAGCGTTTGAGCGGATACATGATTTCGGCCAGCTTCTTCGAAACTCTCGGTGTAGCACCTTTTCTCGGGCGCGCCTTTCGCGTGGATGAGGATCAAATCGGCGCAGCACCGGTTGTCGTGTTGAGCGGGGGCTTCTGGAAGCGCAAATTTGGCTCCTCGCCGGACATCATTGGCAAGCCGATAACCCTGAACGGAACCGCGTATACCATCGTTGGTGTCATACCCGACACATTCACCTTCTACGGCAACATGCGAGATGTGTACACGCCGATCGGGCAGTGGAACGATCCCTCATTCCGTGATCGACGCGTCTCGGTCGGGGCTCGCGCCTTCGGCAGGCTGCGTCCCGGAGTCACGATCGCCCAAGCACAAGCCGAAATGGATGAAGTTGCCCGCAACTTGGCTGTGGCTTATCCGGAAGCCGACGCCGGCCACAGCCTCAAGCTGGTTTCCATGAAGGAAGACCTGGTCGGGAACGTTGAAGCTTTGCTGCTCGTGCTATTGGCGGCTGTCGGATTCCTGATGCTGATTGCCTGCGCCAATGTTGCGAACCTGCTGCTGGCACGTTCGGTCGCGCGGTCGCGCGAGTTTGCAATTCGCTCGGCGCTGGGCGCGAGCTTTGCAAGGATGATTCGCCAGCTTCTGACGGAGAGTATCTTCCTTTCCGCAGTCGGCGGAGGGCTTGGACTGCTGCTTGCCTATTGCAGCACGAAGGCGATACTGAAGGCGTTGCCTGCGGCGTTACCCAGGATCGGTGAGGTTTCACTCGATTCCAGGGTACTGCTCTTTACGCTTGTGCTGTCGCTCGTAACGGGGGTGATCTTCGGGCTCGTGCCCGCACTGAAGGCGACGAGAACTAACCTGCAGGAAATCATGAAGCAAACCGGACGCGGTTCGAGCGCCTTCCGCCATCGGCTGCAGGGAACCTTCGTAGCGGCCGAGATCGCGTTGGCGCTGGTTCTGCTAGTCGGCGCGGGCCTCATGATCCGCACCCTGGACGCATTGTGGCGAGTCAATCCGGGATTCAACCCCAGTCACGCGATTACCTTCTCTTTGGCGCTGCCGGCGACATCGAATACCAGTTCGGCTGAAACCCGGGCCCGCCTGCGTAACTTCGACGACAGGGTGCGGTCAATCCCTGGTGTGCAAGCGGTGTCTGTCACGCTGGGCTCGCGCCCTATGATTCACGACTCCGCGCTGCCGTTCTGGATCGAAGGCGAGGCCAAGCCCGCTCATGACAGCGACATGCACGCAGCAACATTCTTTCTTGTCGAGTCCGGCTTTCGCGAGGGAATGGGAATTACCTTACTGCGCGGCCGATTTGTAACCGACCAGGACAACGAAAGCGCGCCCTTGGTGATCGACATCGACGATAACTTCGCGAAAAGATATTTCCCGGGACAGGACCCCATCGGGAAGCACATCAACTTCACGGAATTCAACGTGCAAGCTGAAGTCGTTGGCATCGTCGGACACGTGAAGCAGTACGCACTTGATGTTGACCCGCCAAGCGCAATCCAGGCGCAATTCTTTTATCCGTTCATGCAGATCCCCGAGAAGGTAATGCCTCTAGTCGCAAAGTCTGTTGCCGTTGTGCTGCGCACGCATGGCGATCCAACTTTGATCGTAGGGCAAGTTCGAGAAACGGCAAGAGAGATCGATCCGCGCGAGGTGATCTACGACGTGCAGACCATGGACGACGTGGTGGCCAACTCGTATGCGGCACGGCGGCTCACGATGCTTCTGCTCACCGGGTTGGCCTTACTTGCAGTCATGTTAGCCTGTGTCGGCATCTACGGCGTGGTTTCTTACCTGGTCAGACAGCGTGCTCAGGAGATCGGCATTCGCATGGCATTGGGTGCGCAAGGTCGCCACATCATGCTTCTCGTGCTCGGGGAGGGAACAAAGATGGCCTTGATCGGTGCAGTTCTCGGTATGGCGGCCTCCTTGGCGTTAACGCGGCTTATGGCTAAGCAACTGTTTGGGGTCAGTGCACACGATCCCTTGACCTATGCGGGTGTTGCTTTCGTTCTAATCCTTGTAGCGATCGCCGCGTGTTTTGTTCCCGCACGACGGGCAGTGCGAATCGAACCCGTGAATTCGCTGCGAGAGCAGTAGGAATGGCTGCCGGCACTTCCTGTCAAATGACTCCGGCAGAGTCGTGTCCCGGACCAGCGACTTCTTTTCCGCTTTGATCCACTCGGATCGCGCAGCGATTCTACCCATTGAATGTTCACCCTACTCAGATTCTGGGGTAGCTACATGCTTTGAGCATAGTGGGATTCCATCTGACCCCGGTTGCGGCTTACCGGAAGTGGCAGGCGGAGAAGGAACACGAAATAGCCAAAGTGCCCCTGCAGAAGGTAATTTTGGACGAAGGTGCTGTGCCGCCGAGCCGGACATCAGCGATCGCAGATGGTTGACGGGGTTCCTTCCGAGTTTCGCCGCAACGCTGGTGAGGAACGCGGGTCGCGTCTGAGCTCTTGTACGTCGTGAGACGCGCCTCGCCGAAGTGCGGCTTGAGGTGCCGTTCCCAAAGGTCTTCGTATGATTCGATGGTGGACGGCCTGAGGTTCTTCTCCGCGAATGGGAGATAGGTGCCGTCCCAAAAATCGGCGACAGTCGGGCTCTCCGCCATCGCGAGCGCGCCGGAGCTCACGCGCGCCATCACTTTCGACGTGAGGTCTTTCACCGGCCTGCACGTCTTCGAACGGTGCTTTTCG
This sequence comes from Candidatus Sulfotelmatobacter sp., assembly GCA_030037515.1. Taxonomy (GTDB): domain Bacteria; phylum Acidobacteriota; class Terriglobia; order Terriglobales; family Acidobacteriaceae; genus Sulfotelmatobacter. The sequence goes on along the minus strand of JASHRE010000793.1, from coordinate 8,090 downwards.
TCGCGTTTGCAGTGGAACTCCGCTCTCTGCCTTCGGTCGCTGCCGTAGTACCTTATATAGAAGCGCGAGCCGCGGAGCCAGATCGAGCTCCGTTGGTGCCTGCGGTTTCTCTCGTTCGACATGCGCGAATTTTATCGAGTACGGAACGAGAACGGGGACCCCGAATTTTTCAGGACCCCGCGTCATTTAAGCTGTTGAAACGGAATAGCTTTTTCTCTCAGCGGAAGCGCACGCGGTCCGGTGATCGTCCCGGTCTTCAAAACCGGCGAGCGGCAGGTTTGCCTGTCGTTGGTGGGTTCGACCCCCACTCGCTTCCGCCAATTTGTTTTCAATGTCTTAGGCGAGTCTACCAACCATCCCAGAATGAGATGACTGCCCGGCACAGCAAGGCAATCGTGATAAAAACGTGATAAATCGTAACAGCTCTGAGAAATTTTCCCGCGCGGTCGCAGGGTGGTTTTGATTCGCTGGGGGGAATTTGAGCGTATCGCGTTCGGAAAAGCCTGGAAGAGGAGGAACGGAGAGATCAGCGAAACTTCTTATTGTCATCCAGCGGGTGCAAATCCCGGGAAGAGGCCGACAAGGCTGCAAGTCTAGGAGGTGAAAATCCTACCGCCGCCAATTGCCTGATTCAGACGGGTAGCATGCCCGATGCGCCAACGGTAACGGTGCGTGATCCGCTCGGTCGTAAAAGTCACAGCTGCCCTGCGACGATAAGTCGCAGCGGAAGGAATGATCGGGGAGGCGAGCAAAGCCTGAAGGCCTGAACATAAAGGAATGGCTGCAGTCTCGAAAAAGGGATCCGTCATAGAATCGTTTCGACGGGTATAAGCGGGAAGCCGACCTCGATAGCGTACGGGGGAAGGCCGGCGACGTGGAGTGTAACGCCTCACTTTGTTGGCACAGATTTCTCAAAATGTCTTGCCATTCGTTTTCTCAGATTTCCGTGCTGCTTGGCATCTGTGGGCTCGAGGAATGCATTTGGCGGTGGGATAGGATACCGGCACGTGTAGACCGAACCAGTATCCTATCCCGCCGCCGCGGTGATGAGTGCCTCCGCTGTCTGGGGAGGCGGGGCGTTTGCGTTTTCCAGGCATGGGAGGGTCTATTCGTCCGATATTTTCGTTAATGCGGTTTTGCAAGGGCACAAGGAAAGAAAGCAGCGCGAAAGAGATGGAGAGTGAACATCCTCGCGCGCTGCTTCATCGGCTCGAATGAGCCCCCACCGGGTTATGCCTAGGCGGGTCGCACGCCTGCGGAGCCCGCTTCCGTTTCACCCGGTCTCGTTGTTCCCCTTAAGCGCCCAAGCGGAGCATCTCCGCGGTTTCGTTTCCGAACACAACCCCTGCAAAGTGTCATCTTGCTGGCTCCAAAGGTAGATGATATTGCCCGGTTTCTTGGCAGATAATGCCTTGCGGGGAGGCCTGGTAATGGCCCGTTGGGCGGTGCGCTTGGCCCCTGGTCCGCGTTTAGCCAATACACGGCTGTTGAGCCATCCATGCTGGAGGGTAGCGTGTTGGAGTCCACAATCGTTGACATACTATGTGCTTCGCAAATGTCGCTCGATGAACGTGGGACAAGAACGGGCCACCCGCTGCTAGCTTTGAGTATGCCGAGAGTTCGGGGTAGGGCGGTCAGTGGGTGATCGTTATGGACGAGTATCCGAAGGAGGTACCGAGGGACGAGCTTCCAATCTCTCGAGGTTGGACCGCGCGTGTTGATAATCAGGCTGGATTTCGAGTGCCTTTCTGTACATCTTGACGGCGAGATCAGGGCGCCCGCTTTCCTGATACACAACGCCCAAATCAAAATACGCCAACGCATAAGAGGAATTGTGCTCGATTGCTCTGGCAAGCTCTTCGCGCGCAGCCGCCAGGTTACCTTCTTGTAGGAACAACGCACCTAAGTCGCAGTACCCGGAAGCCAGACTAGGGTCGAGGGCTATAGCCCTTTGGTACGCTTGCTCAGCGGCAGAAAAATTGCCCGAACGTTGAAATACTGCTCCGAGACCGATAATTGCTTCGACATCATCCGATTTCAGACCAAGTGCTTTTTGGTAAGCGTCCTTCGCAGTTTCGGTTGCGGCGAGTTGCAAATACAGGTTTCCAAGATCGACCCAGGTGTCAGGATCACGCGGATCGAGAGAAATTGCCTGCTGGTATAAGGCCAGCGATTGGGAATAATTGCCCTGCCGTTGAAAAAGGTTTCCAAGGTTTATGATTGCTGACGTGTAATGCGGGTTGAGGCCGATGGCGCGCTGGTAATAATCTGCGGCCTTTGAAATGTCCCCCGCGGCGGCGAACGCAACCCCGAGATTGTAGAGAAGCACCGAGCTTTTTGGCGTTGCTTCCAGCGATTTCGCATATATCGAGATCTCGTCGCGCCAATCGAGTACGCGTGCGTTGAGGCGCCAGACACCCCAAAACACCCACAAAACGAGCGCGCACCAGGCTAGGGATATTCTCCAATCTCTGATGCGGTACAAAAGCCCCACAATCGTAAGTACAAGACCCAGAGCAGCCAAATAGGTGTAGCGTTCAGCCATACCCTGATAGATGGGTACAACTCCGCAAAAGGGAACTAGTGCAATACACAACCACGCCAAGCCAGCGGCTGCCTCAGGTATCATTCGTCGCAATTGCAGCAAGGCAATCAACAGCGCCATCAATCCAATGAACGCCGCGGCGGTTGTCAGAGGAGGATTATTTGTGGGTACGTCAGTCGACCGGTCGATACTCATCCGAAGTGGAAGAAGCATCCAGGCAACGTATTTCCAGAACGAAATGGCGAATCCGATTGGTAGATGAACACCTGAAGAAAGGTGTCCGCCTGCAAGATGCCTGATGCTCAAATAAACAGCATCGATGGCAATCCCGACGCCGGATAAGACTAACCACACGCGAGGCAGGGCGCCGGCAGCATAAAGAAGTAGCCACACCATCGGCAACGTCAGAATACCGATCTCATGTGAGAAAAGGGATGCGAAGGATGCAATCGCGCCGCAAAGCAACGCTACGATGTTGTTCGACCGAAGATACCACTCTGCGCTCAACAAGCTGGCAAGTAGAAATAGAACGGCTAAGGCGATGGAGCGACCAGAAATCCACGCTACAACCTCACAATTGATCGGGAGACCCAACCATATAATAGAAACGGCTGCGGCGAGTAAGCCTGGAACGCGCAGCTTCCTTAAAAGTAAGAAGGTGAGTAACCCGCTCGCCCAGTGCAGAAAAAGGTTTGTGACGTGGAAACCTGTCGCATTCAAGCCCCAGAGAGCGCGGTCCAAGGCCAGGCTGAACCAAAATAACGGCCGGTAAAAAGACCCTCCAATGCTACGAAATTCAGTGTTGAAGGGGACAGCGGAACGAGTATACTCCCTGACCGCATGCCAGGAAGCCAAAGCGTGATTGTTTTGGATCTGAGCAACGTCATCGTAGACGAATCCAGCGCCAATCACGTGCCGATAAAGCAACGCCACCCAGCATGCGCTAACAATCGCAAACCACAGATCGGAATGAGAAGGGAACACCTCTAGTTCAGACTTGATTCCGAACCTGGTCGAAGAGATCATGCAACGATTATGTAACGATAAGAAAATTCCTGCTGTCCTTACCTGCACGCAAGGAAGGCGATCAGGGCAACGCTGCGTCTGTGTCGTCGCGCAGGCAAACCCGTTTTCAGAGAACCTGATGGGCGACCATCAGAAGTCCCGACCGACCAACGACAATTAGAATTCCCGATCAGCGACAATAGCCAAGCTCTGGTTTTGGGTTCATGGCGACACTCACAATTTGGTGACAGACAAGCAGGTGAGGAGGTTGTTTGCCTTGGGGAAAGTGGAAACGAATTTGGAAACCGCGGCGGCGAAAGCGGGCATGGAGGCGAAGACGGCGCGCAAGTATCGGCGGCTGGGGAGCGTACCGGGCGAGTTGACGGCAGGACCGCGGTGGCGGACACGAGAGGATCCCTTCGAAGAGGTGTGGGGAGAAGTGCGGAACCTGCTCCGTTGAACGTTCTGGCCGAACTCCAGCAAAAGGGTCTGATCCGGCATATCGGGCTCAGCAAGCTCACGCCAACTCAGATCGCCGAAGCACGGCGTATTGTGCCGATTATCTGCGTACAGAATCACTACAAGCTCGTGCATCGAGCCGATGACGCGGGGATCGAGGATCTCGCTCGCGACGGTATTGCCTACGCGCCGTTCTTTCCGCTCTGCGGGTTCACGCCACTGCAGTCGGCAGAGTTGTCTGATATCGCCGCGAGTCTCGGCGCGACGCCCATGCAGATCGCGCTGGCGTGGCTTCTCGAACCCTCAGCCAACATCTTGCTGATTCCGGGAACCTCTTCCCTCAAGCATCTTCGGGAGAATCTTCAGGCTGCCCGGCTCCAGATTCCTTCTGAAGTGCTTGCCAACCTCAACTCAATGGGTAAACCAGAAAAGGGGTTTTAACATGCGCGTTTTCATTACTGGTGCAACAGGCCTTATTGCTACTCCGACTGTGAAAGAACTGATCTCTGCCGGACATAAAGTCCTAGGCTTGGCTCGTTCGGATGCGGAGCAAAATCCTTAGCCGCTCTCGGTGCGGATGTCCATAGTGGTTCGCTCGAAGACCTCGATAGCTTGCGTAAGGGAGCCACCAGTTCGGATGTCGTCATTCATCTGGGCTTCATTCGCGACTTCTCAAAATTCGAAGACAACTGTGAGATCGACAAGCAGGCCATCGAAGATCTGGGTTCTCGGCTTGCCGGTTCTAAACGGCCCCTGATTGTCACATCTGGGACTGCGGGATTGGCCACGCCAGGTCAGGTTGCGACCGAGGACACTGTCCTCCCGCCGGACTTCCTATTCCCGCGTGTTTCGGAACAGACGGCTCTTGCTCTGGCAGCCGAGGGCGTCAACGCTTCGGTCATGCGTCTTCCCCAGGTTCACGACACTACTAAGCAAGGACTTGTCGCGTATCTGATCGCTGTGGCGCGCGAGAAAGGTGTGTCCGCGTATGTAGGGGAAGGACGCAACCGCTGGGCAGCAGCTCATGTCCTGGATGTGGCACGTCTCTACGGGCTCAGAAAAGCACGAAGCCGGTGCGAAGTATCATGCGGTGGCTGAAGAATACGGGGCAATGCGCGACATTGCCGAAGTCATAGGTAAAGGACTGAAGGTGCCGGTGAAGGTGCCGGTGATATCTCTTTCTCGGGAAGAAGCGCAGGGTCGCTTCGGGTTTTTAAGCATGTTCGCCAGCCACGATCTTCGTGCCTCAAGCGCGCAAACACGAAAAAACTTGGGTGGAACCCGGCCCGGCCTGCCTGATTGCCGATCTCGAGCGAATGCGGTATCCCGAGGCCCTGACCAACCGTCGCATCTTGAACCGCTCGCCCTGGTCACTGGGGCCAACAAAGGGATCGGTCTTCAAAATCGCGAAAGATCTCGTGGTGCACCGCTTCCCGCTCGTCGGGTCGTGCAACCTGGATTACGGCAAAACCCCCGAAAAGAGCGTGGGAGCCGATGCCCACGCGATTCAGCTCGACGTGACCAATCAGGCTTCGATTGTCGCGGCGGCCGAGCTCATCCGAAAACAGATCGGCCGCCTTGATTTGCTCGTGAACGACGCGGGCATTTCGCATACGGGAAAGGCGGGCACGCCGAGCCCAGCAGTTCGCGGCTGTCTGGCTACTTTTCAGTCCTGATTTCGCTCTCTGGTCGCGGCAGGCGATCAACGAAGACGATCTTTAGCGCGACCTCAATGAAGGCGGCCTCTTCAGCAGGCCAACTGGGAATCGATTCTCCTATATCGTGTCTTCAGCGCAGCCGCTTTCACTGACATGGATCGAGTTGGATCGAGTCGATAATGGATTCATCTAAACCCTTATGAGTTTGCCTGTTTCGGTACTGGATCTGGTTGGAATGCAACAGGAGGAGCCGGCGGGGAGCGCGATCGCGCGCTCGGTCGACCTTGCTCGGCACACGGAAGAATGGGGCTACCGGCGATATTGGCTGGCGGAGCATCATTCGATTCCCGGACTGGCCTGCTCGGCGACGTCGGTGTTGATTGGCCATTTAGCCGGGGCAACAAAGACAATTCGCGTGGGCAGCGGGGGAATAATGCTGCCCAACCATGCCCCGCTGGTGGTCGCCGAGCAGTTCGGTACATTGGAGGCGTTGTATCCCGGGCGGATCGATCTCGGATTGGGACGGGCGCCGGGCGGCGATTTCCATAGTATGCGGGCTCTGCGGCGCGACCTGCAACAGAACGGAGATGATTTCCCGAAGTTACTCGACGAGCTTCGAACGTACCTGGGACCGGAAAAGCCCGGGCAGGTCGTCAAAGCGATTCCGGGGCAGGGCAGCTGCGTGCCTGTCACGCTGCTCGGGTCGAGCGACTTCAGCGCGCGTCTGGCCGCGACGCTGGGACTGTCGTTCGCCTTCGCTGCGCACTTTGCTCCAGATCTGCTGGAGGAAGCGGCGCATTTGTATCGGACGCATTTCCGCCCGAGCGAGGTACTCGATCGGCCGTGGCTCATGGTAGGCGTTCAAGTGATCGCGGCGGAATCGGATGCGGCAGCGCAGCGACTGTTCACCACCCCGCAGCAGCGCTTTCTCCGGCTCATCCGGAATCAGCCTGTGGAATTGCTCCCGCCCGTCGATTCCATGGTTGGGCTGTGGACTGAGTGGGAGCGCGCGGCGGTGGAGAGCAAACTGCGGGAGGCGATTGTAGGCTCTGAATCCACAATCAAGGCCCACCTGGAACGCCTGGTAGCCGCTACGGGAGCTGATGAGTTGATTGTGGTGACGGACACCTGGGATCATGCGGCACGCCTCGAGTCGTACCGGCGGCTTGCGCAGGTCGCGGACAGGATCGAGATGAAACCAGCGCAGTAGCTGTCGGGTAGCGCCGCTGACGTCTTTGGGTACCGATCTGATTTGTACCGGGAAACTCGGTTGCGACAGGAACCGCACACAGCACCTGCACTGCTTGGCAGAGTGCAAAGTACCTCGGCTCCTGCGCAGGGCTACTGGCGGGCGACAGAAGCTGTTCCACTCCGACACTGCTGAAGGTCCCGCGATACTGACCATTACTACCCTTCAGCTACCTGCTTTCGAAGCTCTGTCTTGGATCGGCGGAGTGTCCTGCAACCCGGCATTCGAATAGCCTTCCGCTGAGGGTCGCGCGTATGTGCTAAGCACCGGCATGCGCCAGATCCCCAGTTCCCGCGCCAGCACGCGGTAGACGGAACCCGTTGCCCCTGCCGCAAACAGCCGTCCACGATCGCCTTCCGATAGCTCTGGTAAACCTGTCGGTATAGTCCGCTTGGCGCTCCCTTTTGAATTGCGACGACGGGTGCGATCCCGGAAGAAATTCTCTTCACGAGCGGGACCATAATGGCTATACAGAAAACGGGTCAAGTGGATATTGGGTCGGGCCATTTGTCCGTGTCATTATTTCCGCTACCACAGACGCTTTAAGGAGACACGCGATGAGACATCGGTCGACACTTACAACGTCTTTTCTTCCGTCATTTCTGTAGTTGGCCTCCTTGTCTTCGAGCGGTGGAGCTAGAAGTCAGCCCGCGGCCAGCTCGCAGAAGCAGAGGCAGAAGAGAAACAGCCGTGACGCGCTTTCCTAAATCGCTAATACCGTTTCGCTTGGCTGCGTGTGCCGATATAGCAGTCTGCGCAGTGGTGTCCTAACCGGAGGGCACGCCGCCGCGGTGTTCTGAAGCGGGTCACTTTTTGACAAGAGTCACAGGGTTGGGTCGGAGGAAAAATCGACCAGGAGGATGATCAATGAAGACAGACGGAGTTGCTCTTGCAAAATTCCCGACGCTAGCGTGGCGGAAAGAAGCGCTCACGCTTTGCCTAGCCCTCACTCTGGGACTGGGCCTTCCCGCAACTGCTCATGCGCAAAACATCACCACGTTCGAGGCTCCAGGCGCAGGCACACTATCCGGTCAGGGCACCGAAGCCATATTGATCAACCCGGCGGGATCGATCGTGGGATTCTACGCTGACTCAAGCAACGTGGTTCACGGTTTCCTATGCGTTCTTGGGTGCGCTTCCCCCCGCAACTTCACCACCTTGAATGCTCCCGACG
>JASHRE010000792.1 GCA_030037515.1 Candidatus Sulfotelmatobacter sp. | reverse complement strand
CGCGGGAACGCCTTCATCCATCTGCTCGCGCGCGAAGCTGACCATCAGGATCGAGTTGGCGGTCGCGACTCCGAATTTTCGCCCGTGCGACCGGCCGTTTCGCCATTTTATCGCCTCTTCTCTGATTCTGCTGAGGTATTATGAGATGGGTTCTAGAGTTGTCGATCGCATGGATGCGCCGGGTATCACCCGCACGTTTCTTGCCGCACTTGCACTCGTGGCCACGGCCGCGATGGCTCTGTACTATTTTGGTCTTTTTCTTCCGAAAGTAACCGCGGCGCACGTCGCGATGCACATGGCTGACGGATACGACTTCGGTCATGATTTCTATCCAATCTGGCTCACTGCACGACCGGGCTGCGATCTCTACAGCCCCGGCACGACGCGCGAGATCCAACGCGGGCTTTTCGGGCGAACACTCGACACCACCGCGGATCCGCCGCCCGATTATCGCAGATTTGCCTATCCGGCTTTCACAGAGTTGCTGTTCTGGCCGGCGAGTCTGCTGCCGTTTCCCGCAGCTCGCGTTCTGATGACACTTATGCTCGCGGGCTTCACGGTTGTCAGCGTTTTTATGTGGGCAGAGATCGTCGCCTGGCGGCCAGGGACTCTGACTTTGAGTCTGGTTGCTCTGCTCACGCTTTGCAGTTATCCAGTGCTGGAAGGTCTGTATGCCGACCAGCTCGGGCTTTTTGTGGGGTTCGCACTCGCGGCTTCAATCTACGCTCTCGGTCACGATCGACGTTTTCTCGCCGGGATGTTCCTGGCTTTGGCGATGGTCAAGCCTCAAATGGCAATTCTCGCCGCTCTCTATCTGATCCTCTGGTCTAGCGCGCGATGGCAGAAGCGCAAGGACTTCCTGTTGAGCTTCGCCGCTTCGAGCATCGTGTTGACGCTCGCGGCGCTGCGCGTATGGCCGGGCTGGATTCGGTCCTGGATGAGAGCCGTACTCGGCTATCACCATTACGCTAACGGTCCCATTCTCGCGAAGATCCTCGGAATTTCCTCACCGTCGATCGCGATCGCGGCCGTAGTCATTGCGCTTGCGTTCACCTGGCGAAGACGACTGGACGAGCCCGAATCAGCGGGCTTTTGCTTGGCTCTCAGCTTCGTGCTCTCGCTCACGGCCGTCACGCTACTGCCGAGTCAAGGATTTCAGGATCAGGTGATTCTGTTGCCGGCAGTCTTTCTGATCTGGTCGCGACGAAAGGAATTCTCGCGAAACCCGGTGCGCAAGGCGCTGGTCGGACTCATGCTCGCGTTCCTGTTCTGGCCATGGATCGCGGCCACTGTGATCGTGGCAATGTGGCCGCTCGTCCATTCGAAAGTGATCTTCTTACTACCGGTTCGCACAGCTGCAGCTTTTCCGTTTGCGCCGCTGGGATTGCTGGCGCTGACTTTACGACGCATGCCTTCGATCGGTTTGACACAACCGCACGAGACCACTGCATAGGTTCCACTCTCGGCATATAAAAAATTGACAAGGCGGGGCGATCTTTACTTTGTGGAAGGCCCGCATCAAAAAGGTAAATGAAAGGTGCCCATCTGATTGGCGCACCTTGGCGCTTTTCCACCTCCAGGGAGCGCCCTTACCATCCCCACTGCGTGCTCGGGGAGATTTGAAGTTCACGCACTTTGGGGGAGAGCGCCCTTCGAGTCTCGCGCCAGGCCGTCTCGGGTCACCGCAACGCGCCGGTGACGGTTCGGTGACCCGTTTTCCACTCAGTCGCTCCGCCCGCGCCAAATGTGCACGTGGAGAAGGTAAGGAGATGGTCCCCGTGTGAACCGATCCCCGGTGCAATTCCCGAATCGGGAACACGGCCATACTCGACAAAGAAGCCAGTCGCCCACTTCGAAGCCAGAAATCGCGCCGTATGGAACAGCGGCACGCTATTTTGCAGCCGGCACCCACACTGCGTTTGGGTATGACAAGTCCACACCCGCGACTTCCGTGTCGATCGTTACGTTTTGCAAACCGGCCTTCTTACCAGGGTTCGCGGAAAAGCCCAGCCAATACTGATTATTGAGAATCCGTTGCACCGTTTCCAAATAAGGCTGGAAGCTGACTGGAGCTGGCAAACCGATGAAAAACGACTCGCCGCCGCTTACATCTGAAATCTTGCCCAGAGCCATCGCTCCGTTATTTGCTTCAAAGAAGTTGCGGTGCCAATGACCGGCACCGGGAAAATAGATCGTATGTACAATTGTGCCTGTTCGCATGGCGATGTCGTTTGCCCTGTCCACATCTGGGTTCACAAGAGCGTTTCTTCCACGTCGCGCGCGATCGATTCCGTCGCTCACCATAATTACCTCACGGCGGTTGTTGGGATGTTCGGGCCACCGTTGCATAAGATCAATGAGCGATAGGTACGGGCTCCCGTAAGCGCCCACATGTCCCGTAGGTAATCGTATCGCCTTCGCCGCCTGTTCATGATCCGTCGTGAAGTTTTGAGCAATTTGAACGACTGCGTTCCTCATGTATCCGACGCCGACTGAAGTTGTTGAAGGCTGCCCGCTGACGAATGTACGTAGGTCATTCAGTTGTGACCCAAGACTGGTATCGCATGCGTCATCAATAAGCACAAACAGATCAAGTCCAGCCCGATCTCCCTGGGCGGGAACCCATTCCGTGACATTCACGCGTTTTCTATTGGCTTTAACAACTATGTCTTCCGGCTTGATTTCAGGCATGCGTTTGTCGGGCTCGACATTTACGGTAACGGTCATTCTCACGGGGACTGTGGCCGCGTTTTCCTGGCCCTGCAACGCAACGGT
>JASHRE010000791.1 GCA_030037515.1 Candidatus Sulfotelmatobacter sp. | reverse complement strand
CGCGGGCGCCGAACATCACGTATACGAGGGGATCTACTACATCTCGGGGACCGGCGCCAACGACGGTTATCCGAAAGAAGATCATGTGCTGGTCACCGATCCGTTCGAAAAGCACGTAACCCGCACAATGGACGCGCTGAAGAAATCGGTAGAACGCGCCGGCAGCAACATGGACAATATCCTTCATCTGCAGGTTTTCCTCTGCCTGCCACTGGCCGACGGTATCTCGACTCCAACCGGCAAGGCTCGCTTCGATGCGCACAAGGCGCAGTATGATGCTCTAAACAAGATTTACGGAACGTATTTTTCGCCGGGCAAGGCTCCGTCCCGCGCCTGCATGGCGCTCGAATGGATTCCTGGCGATTCCCTGATTGAAATCGTTGGTAGCGCAAAGGTCGTGAATCCACCTGCGCCTGCTTCGGACAGGTAATTCACGGGGCACCGAAAGGAGCCTGCCATGAAGTTTGGTTGGAGCCGCCGTTCATTTCTTGCCACCTTGGGCGCGGCCAGCAGCTTGCTGGCTCCCTCTGTGCTAAAAGCTGCCGGAATCTTCGGAAAGAAGCGCAAGCCGGCGGCCACTCACTTGCTCGACGGCGCCCGGATTGTGCCCATCATGGCCGGCCTCGGTTCGACGGGCGATATTTACGCCGAGCTTGGCGTGACGCCTCTGATCAATATCAACGGCACCGTCACGGTCATTGGCGGTTCGGTCATGCATCCTCAGGTCATGGAGTTGATGCGGCGAGGGAACGAGCACTTTGTCCTGATCGACGAACTTGAGATCGCCGCCGGCAAGTTCATTGCAAATCTCTGTAAGTCTCCGGCCGGTTACACCGGTCTGGTAACGGCAGGGGCGGCCGCCGCGTTGGTGGTTGGCTACGCCGCCATGATGACCGAAGACCTCGAGCCTCGCATGCGCTCGATTCCCGACGTTAGCGATTTCCCGCGAAATGAAGTGATCATCCAAAAAAGCCATCGCTACCCGTTTGACCACCAAATCCGGCAGACTGGCGCGAAGCTGGTCGAGGTCGAGACGCGCGAGGAGATGATTGCTGCCATCAATCCGAAAACGGTCGCCATCCACTTCACCAACATCCTGTCCGACAAAGGCAAAGTGAGCGGCCCGGAAACTGTCGCCATTGCTAAGGAGCACAACCTTTATACCTTCAACGATGCAGCCGCGGACGTGCCGCCCGTGGAGAGGCTGTGGGAGTATCCCTCGCTTGGTTTTGACATGGTCGCCTTCAGCGGCGGCAAGGATATTCGCGGCCCGCAGGCGGCCGGAATTCTGATCGGAAGGGAAGAGTTGATGCGCTGCGCGCTGCTGAACATGAGTCCTCAGGAAGACCGCATCGGCCGTTGCTGCAAGGTGGGCAAGGAGACTATTTTCGGCATGCTCAAGGCGCTCGAGCTTTTCGTCAATCAGAACTACGACGCCACCCTGCACACGTACGACGAGCGTGCTCAGGTCATCAGCGATGCCGTCAGCAAATTCGGAGTGACCGCGCTCCCCCGGCAATACAACCCGCAGGCGCTTGGTAATGTGACGCCGCGGTACAGCTGGAAAATTGATCGCTCCAAGCTCAACATCAGCGGCCACGAGGTTATGCAGAAACTGGCTGACACCCGCCCGCTCGGAATCGGCAGCATGGGGGCGGGGGCAAGCGGCATGCGCGGACGAGATCCGAACGGCTCCGCCCGAGAACAGCACGACACCCAGCGTCCTCAGCGCGACCCCGACAGCTTCGGCTTCGCCGTCTGGCAGCTCAAAGAAGGCGAGGACAAGATCATTGCCGAACGCCTGGCCGAGATCTTCGGCGAAGCCCCGAAGGCCTAGCCAACTTCGCGAGCCCGGAATCGCAATCCGTGGATTGAGTTCCTGTTTCCTGTGGGGCTTCTGCGGCTTCTCAGCCGGCCATGAGCGTGCGCCCGGTCGAGGATATGACTTCGCCTGGCGTACGATTCGTCGCGACGTTTGGGACGACCGTTCCTGCCCGGTTGCCTCCCGCGATTTTAACTGCTTGTCAAGCCAGGGTTGATCAAGCAGCGTGTCCATTTCCCCGCTGCCAAGGTTGCGGTGAAGCCTGCAAGCGCTGTTTTCCTTCCTTGTTCTTCTGGGGCCGCCCAAGGTTGATGGCGGCGTCGAGCGACGTTCTGATGCGCGCCGCGCAGTATTTCCCGATCATCTCGACACTGGTAGCGGCGGTTCTTGGCGATCTGGTAGATGTCAGCACCCCCCCACAAGGCGCAAGCAGATGCACCTTGCCGGCTAGGATCGCGTGGTGTTGCGGGATTTTCGCGCCTGGTACGAAGTGGTGTTTGCAGCGATATATCGCTATATCGCCTGGAGCCGTTTGCTTTTTAGGATTTTAAGCGAACCAGGAGTCGCACTAGGAGCGAGGACTTGACAGCTCGCTCGAACAGTTGGGAATTGGCCAAGGGCGGCAACGAATGCAAGACCCGTCGCAAGGCGTGCTTATCGACCACGCCGCTGCCAGCCGAACCCCTCGCCAGCGCGTTCGCCGCAGGCCAACCAATTCTCTACACGCTCTGCATAGGTTCGGCCGGAGCGATGTTCGCTACCGTCTGAAAGCCTCACCATGTACTCTCGATTGTCGATGCTGCGGGCCTCCTCGATCAATTCCAGGCGCACAATCCGGGAGCGATGGATGCGAAGAAATGTTTGCGGGTCAAGCTTACGCTCCACCGAGTTCATGGTTTCGTGCAGCAGATGCGCACGCCCCTTGCAGTGAAGTTCCACATAGTCCCCGGCGGCTGCAACCCAATCGATGTCCTGCGTGCGAACCACGTGAATTCGCGGGCCAATCTTTACGGGAAAACGGGTGACGTAGTTTCCCCGCTCTTGCTTCAGCAGCTGCAAGAGCCGGTGGGCCATCTCGAGCTTCGAGTCGGAGTGAGCCGCGTCTCGCGCACGCTCGATTGCGGCTGCAAAGCGCTCGTCGTCGACCGGTTTGAGCAAGTAATCCAGCGCGTGTACCTCAAACGCACGCACGGCATGATGTTGATAGGCGGTGAGAAAGATCACTTCGGGCAGGCTCTCTTTGGGCAGAGTGCGAAGCACCTCAAAGCCGTCCATGTCCGGCATTTGCACGTCCAGAAAGAGCAGATCAGGACCCAACTCCATAATCTTCTCGATCGCTGAAGAACCATCCTCGCACTCGGCTACGACTTCGATGTCCTGGAACTTTCGAAGCCGGATGACCACCCCCTCCCGAGCCAAAGGCTCGTCATCCACAACTACAACGCGCATGACGTTTCCTCGACGCGGTCAGCGATCTTGCTAAAGGGCAATCGGATCATTATCTCGCAGCCGCCGTCCTCGGGCCATTGGATGGTCAATTCACCCTCAGATCCATACCGTCGTTTCAGTCGCTCCGTGGTATTTGCCAGGCCAACTCCACGGCCATTGCGAACCAGAGCAGAGTCCGTGCTACGCGAAGCACCGGAGTTCCGAACAATGAGATGCAGTCGATCGCCTTTCACCGCCGTCCTGATGGCTATTTCGCCTTGCGGTTGACGACCAACCCCGTGCCGCACCGCGTTCTCAAGCAGGGGTTGCAGCAACATGGAGGGCACCGCCGCATCCAGACTCTCGGACGCGATCTGGTAGAAAACTTGTAACTGCTCCCCCAGCCGGCTTTGCTCGATCGCCAGATACTGTTTAGCAAAATCCAGTTCCTGCGACAAAGCGATCTCCGCAGCAACGGGACCATCCAGCAATACTCGTAACAGTTTCGAAATCTGCGCAAGCATGCGCGTCGCGCGAGTCGCGTCTCCCCGCAAGACCAGGGTTGATACAGCATTCAGCGAGTTGAACAGAAAATGGGGATTTAGTTGGTAGCGCAGGGCACTGAGATGAGCATCCCGTGCTTCACTCTCGGCGCGCAGTAACCGTTCACGCTCTCGCACGGATTGCTGCCACAGTTTGATGCTGAAGTACAGCGTGCACCAGAGAAAGAGCATGACTGAAAGTTGCACAACATTTACGAGCAAATCGACCCAGACCAGCCCGACCACCCGTAGGATGGCCAACTCAGTAACAAAGGCTGCAACCGTCCCCACGGCCACTGACCAGGCCAAGGCACGGAGTTCCATAGCGATCCAGGGAAGTGAACGACGCAGAAGCGATCGGCAGACCGGACGCAGCAGGCTGCTGGCCAGGAACAAGGCTACACACGCAATCGTCTGATTGCGGATCTCTTCCATTTTGCGATAGGGAAGAACGGCGAGGATCAAAACGAAATAGAAGGCCAGCCAACCCACCAACTGCAGTTGCCAGAATGAGGGCACTCCGAGTTCATCGCGTTTCAGCACAATTCGTATTCTAGTGGACCGTTGGGTAAGTTTCACCCGCAGTTGGTCGAGCAGAATCCTCAGTTTGTCGAATTCCGGGCGCTGTAAGACGAATTCGGTCCGCCATGCGAATCCGACTGCGGTAGTGTCGCTGCTAGGCGGCGTGGACGGGTTTAAGTCGCAAGGCCTAATTGGTACTACTCGGGTGAAACCAACGCCATGAAAGCTGACTTCGCAGGCTCCGTTTGGTTACAAGGGAAAGCCAGAAATGCCATCGCCTTCATCGTTGGCATAGTCGCCACTTCGACACTCTGCGCCCAAACCGCGGCGCCCGGCGCATCAAACCTTCCGTTTCCCGACACTGGCGGGTTGATGGTGGAAGTGGCGCAAGATCAAAAGAGGATCGAATCCCTTCTGAGCCAGTACACATTCACGGACACGACTACGGTCGATATCCTCGACAAGAGCGGGAACATCCGCAATCAACACACGGACACGTATTACCTTACTCCGACAGCCTATGAATTCTTCAGCCTTCACGTCAGCCATGAGGGCAATGCCGTGTCGCAGAAGAACTTGGACGAGCAGCAGAAGAAGATTGAGAAGCGAATGAAGGAAGATGAGCGCAAGGCGCAAAGAAACGAATCCATTCATCCCAAGAGCCAAATGATTTTCAGTGAGATCATCGCCCAGTCAACTTTCACACCACTGCGGTGGGAACAAAGGGACGGATTAAACACACTCGTGTACTGGTTCGAGCCCAAGTCCACCACACCCCGTCGTGGAAACCTCTCCCAGAGAATTGCAGCGGACCTAAAGGGAAAAATGTGGATCAGTCCAGATGAGAAAGAAATCGTCCGGATCGAGTTTTCGAGCGTTTCGCCGCTAAGCCTTGGGTTGTTGGGTAACGTCAAGGGCTTCGAAGGGTTCACCGAACAGCGAAAATTCCACGGGGAACTCTGGATGCCCATCAGGCAGGAGTACATTGCGCAGGGCCGCGAACTGTTCAAAGGGTTTCGGATTCGTCAGGTCGATGAATTTGGCGACTATCTCAAGGCCACCACAGATGTATTTCAGCAGATTCACTCGCCGTCAGCCCCGTCGGAGCCACCCGCGAAACAGTAGGACGAAGACTGGAGGCTGGGTCCCGCTTTGACGCCGCGACGGCAAACGAAAGTGTAGTCAGCCTCAAAGCTCGAATTCGGAAAGTGGCAGTCGACCGGAGACGGGAGCGCGAATTAACAGGAGTGCACAGGGAAAACACGATGCCGACTTCGATTACGGAAGCTGCAGAGAACAAGAGCATAGAGCCCGGATTCAAAGGTTCAATCGAAGCCAGCAACAAGCCGAAGAAGTCGTCGTCGTTGTCAGCTTGGCTCTGCTTCTGCCTCGGTTGCGTCTTGTTGCTGTTTTCCTACGGCGCCAACAACGTCGCTCTCGCGGCATGGTTATCGCCCGTTTTTCTGCTCCACTTCGTTCGGAGGCAACGATGGCGAGTATGGGCGCCGCTCATGTTGGTGGCGCAGATAGCCACATCCGCATTTCAGCTGCGGGGAATGGTTCCTGTTATTGGCACGGCTTATTACCTGTCGCTCGTAATCGGGGGCTTGCAGTCATTAATTCCTTTTGCCGCCGACCAGTGGCTGGCACGACGAATCGGCGGTATCGCTTCTACGCTGGTCTTTCCTTGCACATGGACAGCTCTCGACTACCTCACTTCTTTGGGATCGTTTGGCAGTTGGGGAGCCGCAGGATACTCCCAGTACGGCGAATTAGCGTTGCTGCAGATTCTCTCAGTGACGGGGTTGTGGGGCCTGACCTTCCTGATCGGCTGGTTTACGTCGGCCTGCAATTATCTCTGGGACGAAGGACTTGTCTCCCGACCAGCTCGCAACGCGGCGTACTTATGCTTCTCCACCATCACTGCCGTCATGCTGCTCGGGGGCATTCGTCTGTCGTTGTTTCCGCCTTCGTCAGAAACCGTCCGGATCGCTTCCGTCTCAAAACGCCCAATAGGAAGGGAGCCTGACAGCCGGCTCATAGACCGTCTTCTGGCGAACCAGGTCAGCGCCGAAGAGTTGACTGAATTCCGCCAGTGGAGCAAGGGCGTTAGCGACGATTTGCTACTGCGGGCTGACCGCGAAGCGCAGGACGGAGCAAAGGTCGTCTTTTGGGCTGAAGGTAACGCCTTCATCCTCAAGCAAGACGAAGCGGCCCTTCTAGCTCAGGGATCGGAGCTGGCAGCGAAAGATCACATTTATCTGGGTCTGGCGTTGGCCGTCTTGAATCCGGGGCAGAACAGACCCCTCGAGAACAAGCTGGCCGTCGCAGGACCTGATGGCAAAATCGCAATGGACTATTACAAGGCCCATCCGGTGCCGGGCGACGAAGCGGCAATGTCGGTCGCCAAAGATGGGCGTCTCCAATTTGTGGAGACACCATTCGGACGCGTTAGCGCGGTGATCTGTTTTGATGCGGACTTTCCCCAATTGCTTGCGCAAGCCGGCGCCCTGAAGGCCGACCTCGTGCTGGATCCTTCGAACGACTGGCGAGCCATTGATCCGTGGCACACCGAGATGGCAAGCTTTCGTGCCATAGAGCAGGGCGTGAATCTCGATCGCCAAACCAGCCACGGACTGTCTGCGGCGTTCGACTATCAAGGCCGCACACTTGCGGCCATGGACCACTTCCACTCGAGTGACTACTCGATGGTTGCGGATGTCCCCACGAGAGGCGTGCGAACGATCTATTCAAGGTTCGGAGATTGGTTTGCTTGGCTGACTATCGCCGGCTCCTTGGCGTTGCTCGTCGCGGCCTTTCGTCCCCTGCAGCAGAAGCGATGAATTGCAATGGCTGACGCAGTCATCGCGAACTCTCAGGCCACAAGTACGACGGAGCCTTATCTGGTCGGATGCGAAGCATCCCTATTCTCTGTCTCCGGGCTCCGGTTCGGCCCTGACCAATTCTGGCGAAGGTTGGTTAGGAGTGTTCATCGTCCGTGCCTCGCGGCTAATGTCTTCGTCGTGCTTACGCAGCACATGAGCAGAACAGAGACCGTCCACTCAACACAAGCCGACCAACTGGGGGACTAACCTGACTTGGTCTGTCGCCTCAGGCTCCTCATGGTTTGGAGCGTCAACAAAAAACCCCCTCCCCGGTGATCGGGGAGAGGGTGCTTTTCGAGTCGGAACGTTTTTTAATCGTCGTCGTCCGTATCCGCCTTGGTGGGTGCTGAGTTATTGAAGTCGCTCGGCCACCGCACTGTCTTCTCCCCGGGGAAGGGGATCCGATACCCGGTGGCATCGTACCAGTCGTAGTGGCTGACAATGTCCGGGTCCTCGGAGTCGGGTTTCTGATACTTGCCGGCGAAGATCTCCGCCTTCTTCTGTTGCCATGCAGCCTGCAGAGCCTTAACCGCGGAGCTTGCCGCCGGCAGAGCCTTGGCTGCAGGGGTGGCGGCGCTGGTGCTGGCGCTCAGGCTCGCCGGGGCCACATATCCGCTGACTCCGTAGGTCAGCGGGACCCCGTTCGCCACGTGCGTCCAAGGCAGGAAGTTGTTCGCGGGTGGGGCGTTGATGAAGAGCGTTCTCATGGGCGAAGCCACGAGATCGTTCTGGTTCATGGGCGTCAGACCGAGAATCTGCTCGATCGTGCGGGTCATGTTTACCTGCGTATAGAAGGTGCTCTCTTCGAGTACCCCAGCCCCGGTGCCGTCGGGATTCACGTTCTGATTGACGTAGGGGCTGACGATATAACCGGGGGAGCGATGACCGTCGACGTGGTCGACACCGGTCTGCGCGTCATCTTCCTCGACGAAGATCGCCGTAGAGGGCCAAATGGCGCTGTGGCTGATCGCATCGACAAAGCGGCCGAGGGCCAAGTCGTTATCGGCCTGCATTGCTGCCGCGTTCGGCGGCCCACCGGTGTGGTCGGAGCTGATCCACATGAATTCCAGCTGGGGCACAGTCCCGGCGTTCAAGTCCTTCTGGAAATCCTGATTCCAGACGTCGAAGCGGTACTGGTCAGGAATGCCCAGATCGAATTGTGGGTAGTTTTGGACCGCGTAGTTCATTACGTTCGGCAACGGGGAGACCGACCCGACGGCGTTGTAGTACTGCAGCTCCGACTCCTGGCCAGACTCGTATAACAGTGTGTCGTTGTAGAAATCGGTCCAGCTGGGCTCGCAGCTGTTCGTGATGACATACCCGTTAACCGTGCTCGGAGTACAACCCGGGATGTTGAAAGTGTCGTACTCGACGTACTCGCCGTAGATCTTCATTTTGATGCCGGCTTTGGCCGCTACGTCGAACAGGTGACCCTTGTTCTGGTAAGCAAGCGAATCGCCGCC
>JASHRE010000004.1 GCA_030037515.1 Candidatus Sulfotelmatobacter sp. | reverse complement strand
TTTTTTTTTTCAGCGGAGTGCCGCTGTCGCCAAGCCTGTTTTTCCTCAGTGCAATAACGCAATCCCCCTGACTCGGATCGGGCAGAGGTGATTGTCCATCGGTGTGTCGGCCGTAGTGGACTTTTGAGTTTTGTAGCCCTTTTCTGAGGAGTTGTATACTCTCACCTAAACACTATCAAATCACCACGCTGTGTGATTGTGGCTCTGGCCGACCGGCGAAAAGTAAGTGCGCCCGCATGCGCAAAGGTTCTTGCACTCGCACCGACCCAAACGTGAAGTTTTTGAGGTAGAGCCATGCCCCCGATAGAGATTCTTAGCGTCGAAGAAACAGCCGAGCGTCAGGCTCCCACGCCGCCTCCTGCGAAACAGAGCAGGTCGGCGCCCCGACGATTTTACGCACTGTCGTTGAAGGACCACATGCGATTACTGCTACCTTTCATTTTTTTGGGTGCGGTGGGCGTGGTGACCAGGCTCGAGTATCCCTATCAGTGGCCAGCCAACGAGCTTGTCTACTTTTTGGCGGACGCCTTCATCGTGGCCATGATCCTCGGTATCGCCCTGGATGTTTTTTCCGCCAAACTCCTGGTGGAAAGAGTTTCTGACGGATTAGCGCAAGCGCTAGTCGGACGAGGCTTGCCGGTCGAGATGCAAGGACCCGTGCGCGACATCGTATCCACCGATTTAGTGCGCGATCATTACGTGAAAACCTACGCATTTTCCACGCCTGAGAACGGGCGGGTACACGTGAGTGTGGAAGTTCGTTATGAGATACGGAACTATTCGGAAGCCGTACGTGATTACGCGCCTGAAATGACGGTCGAGGGCTTCTTTCAGCCGGAATTTCGATTTCTTGAGTATGGTATCGCAGGAAGAAAAATCTACTCGTTCTCTGCCGAGAATCTTTGTTCCCTGGTAGTAACTGAGGACGATCTCGGCGTCATACGGGTGCCCAGAAGTGCTTTGCCGTTGCTGCCTTTAAAACCGGTCAAGGTCGGGGAGAAGGCGCCTTGCCAGGTCACGTGGAGATACGGTATCACCGTGCCCGAGCAGTATTGTGACGTCACAGACCTGGACGACGCCACGCTGGGAGCAACGCTCCAGGTAGAAAGGCTTCCGGAAGAACTCGAATTTGTCTCGGGTTATGATGCCAGCCTGCATCACGAAGCTGGCAGCCAATCATGGTATTTCGAGCGGGCATTCATCGCCGGCCAATCCCTGCGTGCTTGGTGGTTTCGTCGCAAGCCCTCGTCGCGCGCGTCGCGCCCCACTGCAAAATCGATGAGCGTGTGACGATGGCCCAAGGGAGTTACTGCCGCACGCTGCCGTTGGCAGCGGGAGTCCTCGATCCGGCTGCGTGGCATCGCCCAAATGCCGGGGGTGGCCTGGGCCTATGTCGGTATTTCGTTGTGGCGCGATCCTGGTGATGGCACTGCTTCGTTCTCACAAAAGTCCGCAAGCAAATCCAGCGGACTAAACCAGGATTCGACGGCAGAATTTCTTATCCAATGCGGCCTAGCGTCCGCGATCTCAATTCCAACCGACACCAATTCCTCGATCTCCATCGGCTTGCCACCAAGACGATGTTTCAAGGTCATGCCGTCCAGAAATTCCATCACCATGAACGACTGCCCTTCATGCTTACCGATCTCATGGATAGTGCAAATGTTGGGGTGATTCAGAGCGGACGTGGCACGAGCTTCGCGGCGAAAGCGTTCCAACGCCTGCGGATCGCTCACTAGATCGTACGTTCCAGTGACAAGAAAGCTATTGCAGCCTCGCGCACTCGGCTTTGGCAGCTTTGTAGATGGGGATGTCGGGGTCGGCATCGAACAGCGAGTCACCGAACCTTCACTCCGTACTTCTGTGTCATGGGTGGGACGATACCATTCAAGCGTAGGTACTCGACTAGCTGTCCATAGTGGTCGGTGATGTGCCAGACGGCAACCACAGAGATGCCGAGTTTGGTGTTTGGCCCCGCGTAACGACCCTCAACACGGTCGAGCGCGTTGTTTGCTGTGAGCATGGCGAGGACACGGTTGGAGTAATCGAAAGAGTCCTTGAGATATTTGATTAACTCAGCTTTTGTTTTCGCCGGATCGTGCCCACCCTTTTCACAGTCATCAGGGGGTTTCTTGCCCTCAAATTCGTTGAAGAAGGCGAACTGGGCGCAGGCGACGTGCTTCACCTGTTCCGCGAAGCTGCGCACGTCATCGAACTTGCCCGACGTAGGAACATAGTCATACTTTTTCTCCGGCATCGCCTCGGCTACACCGAGAAAGTTGGCTTCTGCGAACTTCAGCGTTTCTGCAACGCTGTCAGCAACAGTCGTGGGTACGTCTCCCACAAACGACCGCTGCGCCATCTTCCCTTTTGTTACTGAGTTGGCCTTGGTCTGCGCTGTGCAAATCCCGACCCCGATCAGCAGCATCAAGATGAGTTCAGTCTTCATCAGTCCTCCAACAACTCCCTAATCCCTCCGACGCGCAGGGCCCCTCCCTGTTCAGTGGCGGGATAGGAAAAGCTGACTCCAACGCAAGTAAAGTTTAGGACGAACTGTTCGAGCCGTCGAGCAGGACGATACTGTGAATAAATCCCCGCAGAATCCCCCACCGGGCGTGAAAATCTTCATAACCCAATCGAATCAACGACTGGTCAAAAAGGCTTTCGCCGCAGCAGCCGCAAACGGATGATTCCATTAGCGCGGAATTTCGGATTTTGATGGTTCGCCCGGTATCCGATTTTCCTTCGATGAGGTCGATCCGAACAATTGAACAATTGGCATTTCTCCTACTTCTTTTGCAAAACGCTGATTCCATTACGCGAGATGTTTGGAGACGCTCTCACGCAACGATTTGGTGGCGTTGAGCCCCTAAACTTGTAATGCCGCACTCCAAGATGTCGCCAACCGCTAAGAAGCGATTCTTGCCCATGCCCACACCGGGTGGTGTTCCGGTTGCCAGAATGTCACCGGGAACCATTCGCATGTGGCGAGAGAAATAAGCGAGCAGCTCATAGACGGGAAACAACATGTCGCTCGTATTTCCCTGCTGTTCAAAACGGCCGTTGACCTTCGTCCACGCGTCGAGGTCCATTGGGTTGACCCGGCTCGACGATGACCGAGTCGATCCCGAGTGGGGCTAGCTCGAATCGATAGGCGTCGGCCAGCGCTTCAAGCGCGAACTTACTGGCAGTATAAGCCGCGAAACCGGGAACCACGACAAGCCCTATTCCGGTACTCACGTGAATCAACAATCCACTGCGCTGACGACGCATCGCAGGAAGTACGGCTCGGTTGACGCGAACGGCCCCAAACAGATTGACGTCGAGCGCTTGCTGAAGCTGTTCGACAGTGTAAGCCCCGGTGATGCCCTGCGCGGCGATTC
>JASHRE010000790.1 GCA_030037515.1 Candidatus Sulfotelmatobacter sp. | reverse complement strand
CTCCGATTTTGTTGTCGCTAACGGTATTCTTTTGACTATTGGACGAGTAGGTGCCCGAGCTGTTATTGGGCCCCGGAATGTAAGGGAGAATTCCGACAGCTGCGGGCGACCACGCGTTCTGGGGTATTACACCGTTGGGAAAAACGCACATGCCAGCCTGAGCGTCCGCCAGCGTGGTGCAGCCAGCAGTCCAGTATGGCTCGTTAGTGGTTACCGGGTAGCCCAGTCGTAGGGAAAGCCTTTGGGGCCAATCGACACAGCTGGGGCAACCAGAATTGGGCTGGCCATCGACAGTACCCGTCAAGGCTCCGGGCCCAAAATTGCCCTGAAGCTCGGCAGTGCTCGGCACGTAAACGATGCCGGTCTCTGCGCCCTGCACTTGTTTGGTTCCTTGATAATCGGTGAACCAGAACAGCCTGTCCTTCCAAAAAGGTCCCCCAGCCGTGAACCCGAACTGGTGCTGTCGCAGTTCAGACTTGTTGGTTGTGAAGAAACTCCTGGCATCCAGATCGTCGTTGCGCAGGAACTCGAAGGCATCCCCGTGGAAGCCATTCGTACCTGACTTGGTGATGGCGTTCATCACCGCGCCGCTGAATTTGCCGTATTCCGCGTCAAAGCTGTTGGTGATAAGGCGGAACTCTTCGACCGAATCAAGATTCGGAACCAGTCCGGCACCCAGGTTCCGTCCCTCGCTGACATCGCCACCGTTCACCAGAAACGCGTTGGCGGTCTCGCGCTGACCATTGACTGAGACATTGCCAGCATTGGTGATGTAACCCGAAACCGGCCTTGCACCGGTTCCAGAATCACCACCGATGGTCACGGATCCCGCCGGCGCCACTCCGGCCTGCAATCCCAGCAGGTCGAGGTAGCTGCGGCCATTCAGCGGCAGGTTCAGCATCTTCTGGGAATCGATCACGTCTCCGAGTTGCGTGCTCTCCGTCTCCACGTGCACAAGATTGCCGGTGACGTCGACCTCCTCAGCCACCGTGCCGACCTCGAGCCGGATATCGAGTTTCAGTTGATCGTTCACCTGGACCGTGATCTCGTTCGTGGAAGAGTAGGGGCGAAAGCCCTGAGAGGTCACGGAGATCTTGTACGTCCCGGCCGCCAACGCCAGGAAGTGGTATGAGCCGTCGGCTGCTGAAACGGTGGACTGACTCAGGTTGGTTTGGGTGTTTGTGATCGTGACTTTCGCGCCCGCAACGACCGCCTGGGAAGGATCACGAACTACGCCCGTAAGCGAACCCGTGACATCCGCATATGCAGGGCTCAACCCGAATAAAAGCAGCATTAAAACGATTGAATACGAAAGCGCGAACCGCAGTAGTTTTTCCCCCACGTCCCACCTCGCACCCAAGAGTCCGAGTACAATGCCACAACGAATCCACCGTGTTCAAGCAGAATCTCAGGATGGAATCACTTTTTCACACAGGGGAAAATTCATGGAATGCGAGCACCTTGCTGGTCCTTATTATTTATATTTATGCCTGAAAATCCCTCGCGTGCACCGGAACCTACACGCAAGCTGGGGGGTGCAGCGTGACCCTCGGCGCGGCTGGTGCTAGACCGAGCCCGACTAAAGATATCCGCAAAAGCGAGTCAAACGGCCACCAAACCGGCAGCTTCCGAATCAGGCGTAGCTGTCAACGCATCAAGTTTCAGTCAATCTCACGCATTCAATACGCGCCTACACCGCAGCAACTTGAATCTGAAGCGCTTCCGGGCAGGATTTCTGGCCGGGCACTGGGTCGCCGACGCACGCACCAGACCGGCACTCGAGCCAGATGAAGGCATGTAGGATAGGTACCCACCTGAGCGCGCTTGGACAGACCACTTATCGCGCTAGAGTGAACTTCGTCTGCAACCGGACTTCGTCGGAAGAACTGCCGACAAGGATTGCAAATTCCCCGGGTTCCGCCTTCCAATCTTTCCGATTGACGTCATAGAAGGAGAAGGAACGGCGATCGAGTTTGACGGTCACTCGTTTGCTTTCGCCGGGCTTGAGGTCGACTTTGGCGAATCCTTTTAATTCTTTGATAGGCCGCGGGACGCTGGCGTGAGAGTCGCCTACATAGACTTCAGCGATCTCGGCTCCTTCCTGGCGGCCGGTGTTCTTGACCTTGAACGAAATCAAGACAGGCTCGCTGGCGTTTCCCCTGGCGGGCGCGATCGACAAGTCGCTGTAGGTGAAAGCCGTGTAGGACAATCCAAATCCAAAAGGGAACAGCGGCTTGGTTGCGGAACGGTCATAATATCGGTAGCCCAGAAAAATTCCTTCCGCGTAAGCCACGCGCGATTCTCCCTGGGCTGGATAGTAGTTGTGAAAAACCGGATTATCCCGCCATTGGCGCTCAAACGAAACCGGCAGTTTGCCCGACGGGCTATAGTCTCCAAACAGGATTTGCGCGAGAGCCGTACCTCCTTCCTGCCCCGGGTACCATGCCTGGAGAATCACGGGAACCTTGTCGATCCAACGCGTCATGTCGACGTTGCCGCCGGCGTTTAACACCACGATCGTGTTCTTATTTACGTCGCTGATACGCCGGATCAATTCATCCTGTCCGCCCGGAAGTTCAAAGGGCCGGTCGAAGCCTTCTCCTTCGGTTTTGTCATCAAAGCCAGCACAGATAATGACAGCGTCCGCTTTTTCGGCGAGGGCTCTGGTCTTCATACCAACGAATGAATCCGCACGAGTGACTCCAAAGCCTAGGATTGCGCTGCCGACGTCTTCAAAATACTCAAGGCGGATCTTGTAAGCCTGGCCGGCGTCCAGGTGCTTCATCGCCGTGTCGAGAGTTTGCGAATGGGGCTGCCAGTCATCGATCACGCGGTCCTCATTGATGTAGAGACGCGCGCCATCGTCGGCCGAAGTAAAGAACTCATAGTCACCGGACTGTTTTGGAATGAAGTAGCCGGTCCAGCGTGCCGAGAAGTGATCAACCGGCTGGCCTGCTTGAAAGCTGCCCTCGCCCCAATCAAAATGCACATGACGGTCGGTGCGAACCAGTGCCGGCGCGCCTTGGAGATCCTGGTTCGAGAAATATTCGCCTTTCAAGCCGCTCCCGCCTCCGGGCTCGGTGACGAATTCTGAATTTTCGAATACTTCATCGAGTACAGGAAGATCGACGTCATAGAGAACTTTGACTTTCGTTCCGGCACGATTGCTGATTCCCTCGAGATAGCTAACGGAGTTGAATGGTTTGCCTTCCGCGCTGCCGGCGCCCGAGATCACCGCGGGATAAGCATCCGGGCCGATGACTGCGATCGTCTTTAGCTTCCTCAGGTCCAGCGGCAACAGATCGCCTTGATTCTTCAGCAGAACCATTCCGCCTCTAGCCTCTTCCAGAGCGGCTTCGCGGCCTTCCTGGCTATCGAGTGGAATGTTCGTGTCCGTTTGCGATCGATCGAAAAATCCGAATTCGATGGCTTGGCGAAGAATTCTCCGCACTTTATCGTCGAGCGTGGCCATCGAGACGGTCCCGTCGCGAAGGGCTGGCAGCAGAGTGTCGCGATTCATAAACGACGGAGACGGCATTTCCAAATCGAGACCGCCGTTCGCCGCTGCGATGCCATCGTGAGTCGCGCCCCAATCCGACATGAGAATGCCCTCGAACCCCCATTCCTGCTTGAGAATTTCGTTGTTCAGGTGGTTATTTGCGGTCATGTAAACGCCGTTGACGAGATTGTATGCGTCCATCACCGCGCCCACTTTGGCCTCCTTCACCGAAGCCTCAAATGCGGGAAGATAGATTTCGCGCAAGGTTCTCTCGTCGATGTTGGAACTGAGCGTCATGCGAGCGAACTCCGAATTATTGCCGGCGAAATGCTTGGCCGTCGCAATCACGCCCTCCCCCTGAATCCCCTCGATTACGTTCACGGCCATGCGCGAGGCGAGATATGGATCTTCGCCGAAATATTCGAAATTCCTTCCGTTCATGGGCGCGCGATAGATGTTCATTCCCGGGCCTAGAATGAAGTGAACGCCTCGCGCGCGGGCGTCTTTGCCCATCGCGGCTCCCACGCGATGCGCAAGATCCATGTCCCACGACGCCGCGAGCGCAATGCCAGCGGCGTAAGCTGTGCTGAGCCCGTAATCGTGAACTCCCATGGGCCCATCTGACATTTTCAGCGAAGGAATACCGAGCCGCGCAATGGGACGCGTGTAGAAATCGTTGATACCGCCGATGATTTCGATTTTTTCGTCGGTGGTCATCTGGCTCAAAATCGAGTCGACACGGCGCTCGATCTCAACTTTCGTCCGGGTCGATTGCGCGGGGCAGAATGGTGCAAGCAGGACGACTGCGATGGCTAGCGCGAGTCTTTTCGGCATAGAGAGATTTTTCGAATTACCCCCGGGTGCTCAAAAATCGAGAGAAATGGACGCAACGAACGAAAAAGAGACGGCAACGAATCGCCGTCTCGTCTGGAGCTGGCATGCCCAGATTAGAAGGTTAAACGGGCCGCTAGCTGCAAGCTGCGCCCACCCTGAGTGTAGTTGGCGATGGCCACGCTCCCGGTCGTATAAGGCATACCCACGGCGGAGGTACCGCCGACGCTCTGCTCGCCGGTTATACCGAGGCTGGGATGGTTGAATGCGTTCTGCGCGTCGCAACGAATTTGGAACTGCATGCCCTCTCGGGGCAGCGAGAAAACCTTGCCTCTTTTTCCCGCCAACTTCCCGAAGAGACTTCATACGTTCAGCCCCCATGATCGTTCGCGGCTCAGTGGTTCCGGCTCGTCGGCTGCGCGGAAACAGCACCGGCCCCACGCTTTCGAAACCGCCGGACCAGTTCGATTATGGCAAAGGTCACGATTCGCAGCCAACCGCACCAGAGACAACTTGAACAAACGATTGCGGTCCTCATGGGCCTGAACCAAGACAGTCTGCTTCGGCCTTTTCGAGATGTGCGGGCAGCCCGCTCCCGGCGACGATCTTGAAGGGGGTATGTCTGCAATCTGATTTTGGCTTTCGCAAAAGTGGCGACGGATTGGCGCCCGGTGGCAACATTTCGGGCAGTGGGTGTCGGCCCTTAGTCGCGTGTATGGCATTCGCCACGACGACGAGATTCGTGTCAGAGTTCTCCGGCTGAATCGTTTATACGCGGAAACAATTTCCGGTGATTACTACGATAAGACTGATCGATTCTCATCGACAGGTCGGGGATCCGAACGCCTTTTCGATTTGTCGATCGCACGACCGAAGCTGCTTTACCTCATTTTCCTCCGCAGGCGGTAGAACACGACCCACCGTTGCGTCCCAACAAGGACGAAAGCTGCACCTGGGACGAGTCGTCCGGAACGTTAGAAGATCTGGATCACGTGGCCTGCGAACATCCAGATGGCGGGAAGTTGCTGGTCATTACTAATCATCCGAATTCCCGCCATAGAAATCTGCAGATGAAAGAAGGATCACAGAGATACCGATTCCGGCGAATCCTCTCATCACACTTACCTGGACTTAATTAAGTGGATAGAAGCTTTCTGTCCAGGTGCTGCAGCACCTTTGGGACGATCACGGTCCGCACATATTGCCGCTAACCACTCCTGCCCTCGCGTGAAAATCTCCTGAGTCGCTATTGGCCTTTGTCGCATGGGCGGCATGTACATCGGATATCTGCCGCAATCGTTCCCGCCGCGCCAGAGTGAAGGCGAACCGTTCCCCCCGGTCCATATAGTCACGGAATCTCGGGTCGCGGTTCGCCGACTTATGCGAAGAGCAGCCGAGAGAAAAAATTGGACTGAACATTTCACGCAGGTAGCAGGCGCATTCCTTATTGTGGCGGGCCTGGCCTTCCTGGTCGGCTGCCAGGGTTTAAGCGCCGCCGGCACTTCCAGCCAGCAGGAAATCGGCACGCTATCCGCCAACAACGATCTGGGTTTTGGCAGCGTTACCACCGGCAACAGCAAAATTCTGCCGATCACGATATCGAACTCTGGCTCGTCATCCGTCACAGTTAGCAGCATTGCAATCTCGACCAAGTACTTTTCTCTGATTTCGCCTAGCCTTCCGGTTACCGTCTCCGCAGGGCAAAACACCTCGGTCAACGTAAAGTTCACACCCAACGCGGAGGGAACCTTTACTGCGACGGCGGCCATTACAAGCAATGCTTCCGATGCCGTTATGGATGTGGCGCTCACGGGAACGGGAGTCGCGAATCCCGGCCAGCTGACACTCAGTCCCGCTAGTGAAGGCTTCGGGAGCGTGTCTGTGGGCACAGAGCAGTCGCAGACAGTAACCCTGACGAACACGGGCGGATCAAGCCTTGACATCCTGCTGGCATCCGTCGTGGGCGCAGGATTTCAGATCAGCGGAATCACAACTCCGTTAACTCTCAACGCTTCCCAGAGCACCAGCTTCACGGTAAGTTTTGCGCCCCAGACGAGCGGAAGCGCGACTGGAACGCTAACCATCAGCTCCGACGGTTCCAATCCCACACTCACCATGCCATTGTCAGGGACGGGAGTAGCGGCGGGGGCGTTGGGAGCGAGTCCGACCAGTCTGAGTTTTGGCAGCGTGACGGTGGGGAGCAATCAGGCGTTGTCGGAGACCGTGACGAACACGGGCGGGAGCAGTGTAACGGTCTCGCAGGTGGGCGTAAGCGGGAGCGGGTTCAGCCTGAGCGGGATCACGGCGCCGGTGACGCTGGCGGCGGGGCAGAGTGCGACGTTCAGCGTGACCTACACGCCGACGGCGGCGGGAAGCGGGAGCGGCACGGTGACGCTCACTTCGAACGCGACCAATCCGACGCTGACCATTCCGCTGTCAGGGACGGGAGTGGCGGCGGTCGGACAACTTAGCGTCAGTCCGTCGACTTTAAGTGTCGGCAGCGTCATCGTCGGGACCAGCGGATCAGCATCGGGAAGCCTCACAGCCAGCGGTGCCAGCGTTACTGTCTCAGCGGTCAGCTCAAGCAACTCAGTCTTCAGTGTGGGTGGACTATCGCTGCCAGTGACCATTCCGGCGGGCCAGAGCACTTCATTTTCTGTGACCTTCACTCCGCAGACGACGGGAGCGGCGTCAGCCACGCTTACCTTCACAAGCAATGCCCAGCCCTCCACGACGACCGAAGCAGTGACCGGCACCGGAGAGGCTGCACCGACCTACAGCGTAAGCCTG
>JASHRE010000789.1 GCA_030037515.1 Candidatus Sulfotelmatobacter sp. | reverse complement strand
TCCACGACATTGGGGTTACAAGTAGGAGGATTACCGCGACTATCGGTATCCAAGACGAGGACATTTACGAACCCCCGGACGTCGGATTATACGTGGAGGCGCGTGATTGGCGTACAGGGAAACGAGATATTCGGCCTTAGGTGACGTTTGGACATCGTGCGAGGGCAGCGGTCTCGACAGTTAAGTCGCCCCTCTCTGCCCGGTGCAGTAGGTTTCAGAAGCTTGCGTCTTTATGGATTGAATTGATTCTACGCTGTGCTTCTGCAACCTCTGGTCGACTAGGAAAAAACGTAACGAAGTCACGATATTCCTCCTCGGCTTGCTTGAATGCATGTTCGAAGTACCACGAGTCTGCGATGGAAAGCTTTGCACGAGGTACGTAATCCGAATTTGGATGATTATCGATGAGAGCGTTCAGGAGGGTTCGCGCCTCAGCAAAGTTGGACTTGCTTAGAGCCTGCTGGGCTTTTTCGAACAGGATTACGTCATATTGATCGCTGCTGGCTTTCGGAGTCGATACTTGGGCATTAGCAAAGCCTAATGCTGTGCAGCAAAGAACGACGGTTACCACGAGCCTTCGCTGAATCATGCCGCCTCCCAGAACCGCTAAGGCGTTCTTAGCTTTCGCAAATTGCAGCATCTCCGGCAACCAAAGGTTACGGCAATGTTGGCGACGGTTGGTGACAAATCCACGTGCCCTATCACTCATTGATGCACGTCAGTACCGAGTTGTTCGACCGACGTCAGAGTGTTCTAAACATTAGGATTCGTGACCTTGTGCGCCGTTTCCGCCCCAAAAACCGGCAGATTCGAGTTTCCGAGCAACCCGATCTGCTTGAGGACCGAAGCCTGATCCCAGTAGATGTGCTCGTGCGCTAGTTTGTCGTTGCGGAAATGCACAATGGCAACGAGGGGCACCTCAACGCGTCGATTGGTCGGGGCAATACCGGGCAGCATCCACGGCATCTCTTGGCTATGAGTAAAGCTGAAGATCATCTCATCCACGATCTGATCCTCGCCGACGGTACGTGAGATGGGAGTTAGGGTTGTGTCCGGAGGCATGCTGGGGATGAAATCACGGGAGTAAAAGCGGCGGAGAGCCGCCTTGCCATAGCCGCCAGTCATCACAGGAATATGGTTTACATAGGCGTCATCTAGCATCGTTGCGAGCGTGGCTTCGGTATCCCGAGTAGCGAACTCGTGCTTGATATGTTCCTCCCAGAGAGGGACGAGATGATCTTGTTTTTTCATGAGCGGAATTATAGGCGGAGCGCGGCAAATGATCTCGTCACGTATGCTCCCCTTTGCCGTAGTTGGCGCTAGACTCCCCGATTTCACTAAAAATCTCTTCTTGGATCGGACGCTTGGCAGCATCGCGGCACTTTCCCGCACCGCTCGACGCCAATTCTCGAACTTTGAAACCCATTTGATGAAGCAGAGTTCTCACGGCTCCGGCAGGCTCAGTCGAGTTGCCGAACCAGCCGAATTGCCAAAATTACTGGCAAAACGTGCGAGGCTCTGCGAGAGGAGATTTTAAAATAAGCACGCACGACCACAGATTCGCGAGCGGTTACTCGCCATTAAGATGCAGCGCTGGGCGCTTATCGGCAGAAACCCATCTGCCCTCCCAAACTGCTCGGCTTCTAGCGCACGGAGGAACTTCTCGCGGTTGCTTGCCAAGTATCCGGGCATTGCCGAACGTCTGTGTTTGACTGCGCTGTCGGCGTATCCGCCTCTATAGAAGTGAAGGAGTTCGAAAAGATGCCACGGAAGAACAGCATGTTCGGAATAGAACTTGCAGTCAGCATCATGGACGGACCCGAACTATCGGAACATAGACGCAAGGAGCTTGCCCTAGATAGCGCGGCTGATGGCTGAAACAATCGGCGTCATACTGTATACAGGCGAGTCCGACGTAGCTGTCCGAGTCGAAGCCGCGAAAGACATGGTTCGCGAGTTCAGGCACGTTTATCCGGATATTACGGAGACCTAAAGCGGTACCCGACGGACTTCATGGACTCACCGTTTCGGCTTGTGCCGCCGCTTGTCCCAATGCTTGTAGCCAGAACTTTCTTGATGTGCAGTCGATACTCATCCTCCCTACGACGGCCCTCTTCGCTTTGTGAGGAGCGTCAACTGCGCCATTTTCCCTGGTTGCTGAATCTAACCTGCATGACACCCGACGCGTTCCTCGACACGTTACTGACAGCATCTATTGCGACCTTCAGACTCGCCCAAAGACTGCGAAGACGTTGATCAATTTGTCGGAACGAATTCCAGATGAGGTGGTGAACAGTTTCCCCCGAATCGTCGTGTTTGCCCCCAATCCTAACGACTACGGGCTATGTATCCCGCTGATGGCAGGCGATCCAAACGGTACAGACGCCATCATATATTTGGCTCCGTCTTTGGAACGCCACTCGCAGAGCGATGTCGATTTCACTGTGGCGCATGAGTTTGCCCATGCTGCATTGCGACACCACCAACCGGAAAACCTGATGACGTTCTCGATGGATGAGGCTAAGAAAGGGTACTTGGAGTGGAACTCCGAGATCGCGGCGGACCGACTCGTGGCAGAGTGGGGATACGAGATGCCGAAGCGCCGAAACCGAAAAGGTTGAGTGCTTCACCGCTTGGGTCTCTGCCTTCGCTTGTCCCAATGCTTGAATCCCAGAACCTTCTTGATGTGGAGTCGGTACACGCCCGCACGGCGATCCTTCGTGATCCGGTGGATCAACACCGTGACTTCCGGCACAGGCGGGTTCATCCCATTCAGCAGCCGCAGTTCCAAGGGTAGCGAGACCTTCGCGAACCGCTTCGTCCAGTAAGGCTTGATCTGGCGATACTCGATCTTCTTCGTGCCCGCGATGATCTCCGCTAACCACTGACGCTCGATGGTCGTAGTTATCCGGTCGTAGGTTTCACGCATAATCCTTCCGCTAATCTTCACCTCCCCCAAAGGAAATCTTCTATGAAGGACATGTCAATTCGCACAGCCTAACGAATAGTCTTGTCCAAGCTCGAACGTGCCGCCTTGCCGTAGTTTCACTGTTCGAAATCCGACCTTGCACAAGTCTTTCTTTCATTCCGGCAGCACACCGTTGATGAACTGCACGCGAGTGGCAGTGTCTTTGAACGTCTCGGAATCCAAGTTCAGTTCGTGCCCACGATCCGCGCCTTCACCATGCACCCATACATTGACGTCGTAGCCCATTGAAGTCAGCCGTTGTTGTAGCTGCTGCGCGAATAGGTCGCGTTGGGCTTGTTGCAATCTATCCTGCTTATCCAGACGAGCCTGAACTTCTGGAGGCACTTGCCATCCGTCCTTGTAGTCGAAGATCGCAACCGTGTTCTCGCCCTTCGTCCGTATGCTCCCCGAATCCTTGTTGTAGTCACCCTCGATACCCCACTGATACCAAGCGTCATCGTGTTCGCCGTATCCACACGCTCCGTTCGTGTTAATGAATGCCTCGTTCGTGCACTTTTCTCCACGATACACCGACGGGGTGCCGTCCTTCTGTTCTGGAATTCCGATGCTCTAGAAG
>JASHRE010000788.1 GCA_030037515.1 Candidatus Sulfotelmatobacter sp. | reverse complement strand
AAGTTGCCGGACAATTGATGGGTGGTATCGCCAATTCGGTGCCGGGAGTTGTGGCTTTCCTTCAGCCAAATCCCGCGCTGGAAATCAGCACGGGCGCGACCGCCAACGCTCAGGGCCAGTTCGCTTACGCCATGTCTGGCATCGACCCGGACCAGGTCTACGCCGTCGCCGACAAGATGCTCATGAAGATGCACGAGTATCCGGGATTTCTGTTTGTCAATTCCGATCTCTATAATCACACGCCCAATCTTCAGGTGGATATCTTGCGTGAGCAGGCAAAACTGTATGGAGTCTCCGAGACGCGGATCCTGACGCTACTGCACGACGCTTACTCGCAGAATTACAGCTATCTGATCAAGAAGGCCACTGATCAGTACCAGGTAATCCTTGAGGTCGCTGACAACGAACGCTCTGCGCCCGAGGACCTGAGCAAACTCTACATCAAAAGCGACGACGGGCAGCGCATGATTCCGTTGAGCGCTGTGACCAGTTGGCATCCAGTCATCGGACCACAGGCGGTGAACCATATCAATCAGTTCACCAGCGTCACCATGTTCTTCAACCTGAAGCCCGGATACGCGATCGGTCCAGCCACTCACTTTGTGGAAACAGCTGCCAAGCAGATTCTGCCTCCCGGAGTGCAGGGATCGCTCCAGGGTGAAGCTCTCACATTCCAGAACACAGTTTCCGACCTGGTGGTCCTGATGTTTGTGGCGGTGTTCGTCATGTACGTGATTCTGGCAATTCTCTACGAGAGTTATCTCCACCCGATCACCGTGCTCTCCTCGCTGCCGGTGGCACTGCTCGGCGGCTTGCTGACGCTTTGGGTCTTTGGCGCCGAGGCTTCTCTTTATGCCTACATTGGGATGTTCATGCTCATGGGCATCGTGAAGAAGAATGGAATCATGATTGTTGACTTTGCCGAACAGCGAGTGCGCCAGGGAATTCCCGACCAGCAAGCCATCCACGACGCGAGCATGGAGCGTTTTCGCCCCATCATGATGACGACAGCTGCGGCCTTGCTCGGCGCCATGCCGATTGCGCTCGGATACGGAGCGGACGGATCTTCGCGGCGGCCGCTGGGCCTGGTGGTTGTCGGTGGATTGGTGGTTTCGCAGTTCATCACCCTGTTCATCACGCCCGCGATTTATCTCTACCTGGAAGAGTTCCAGGAAAAGGTGCTGGACCGGTTCTCGTTCTTCCGCTCCCATCGCGAACCGCGGCCCGAACCGGTCCCTTCGTATGCGCTCCAGGAGAGCAGTGGAGACTAACATGCCTCGACGGATCAGTGCCTCGTTATCAATTCTGCTTCTCTCAGTGGTGGTTGGGGCCGGTTGCGCGGTCGGCCCGAACTATAAGCGCCCCACGGTTGATGTTCCGGGAATGTATCGCGGCGCCGCCGCGGAGACACCGCCAAGCTCGGAGCGGAACGCGACAGCGCTTGCCCATCCAAAGACAGCGTCTCTCGGCGATGAGAAGTGGTGGGAAGTTTTTCAGGACCAGGAACTGCAGACACTTATTCGCACCGCTCTCAAGAATAACTACGACGTTCGCATCGCCGCCACCCGCGTGCTCGAAGCGCAAGGGCAGCTTGGCATCACGCGCGCGGATCAGTATCCGTCGTTGGCGGTGGGCAGCGCGATCGCCGACCAGCGCAGCCCGGCGATTGGACCGATTCCCGCCTATGAGGTCAGTCTCGGGCAGGTTACCGCATCGGCGGCATGGAACCTGGACTTCTGGGGACGATATCGCCGCGCCACCGAAGCTGCTCGGGCCAACCTGCTGGCCAACCAGTGGGCGCAGAAGGAAGTCATGGCCACTCTCGTCGCCAACGTTGCGACCGCCTATTTTCAGCTTCGGCAACTCGACCTTGAACTTGAAATCTCCAAGCGAACGCTCGGTTCACGGAGCGAGTCTTTGAAGCTGACGCAGACGCTCGAACAGCATGGACTCAGTTCCCTGCTCGACGTTCGCCAGTCCGAGCAGCTGGTGTACACCGCTGCGGAAGAGGTTCCCGATTTCGAAAAGCAGATCGCTCAGCAGGAGAATGCCATCAGCATTCTTCTGGGGAAAAATCCGGGTGATGTTCCAAGGGGGTGGAAATTAACCGAACAGCCTCACGCTCCTGAAGTGCCTGCCGGTCTTACGTCCTCGTTGTTGGAGCGGCGGCCAGACATTCGCGAATCCGAGCAGAACCTGATTGCCGCCAACGCCCAGATTGGCGTCGCCCGCTCGGCATACTTTCCGCAAATCTCGCTCACCGGCACGGCCGGCTTCGAAACTCCCGCGCTGACCGGACTTTTCACCGGGCCGGCAGGACTTTGGAATTTCGGCGCATCCTTGACCCAGCCGATCTTTGAGGGCGGGCGGATAAAGTCGAACGTACGCTTTAGCGAAGCGCAACGGGAGCAGTTCTTGTTGACCTACCAACAAACTATACAAGGAGCGTTTCGCGATGTTTCCAACGCTCTCGTTGCTTATAGGAAGAACCGCGAGTTCACGATCCAACAGCAACAGCTATTGAACTCAGCGCAGGATGCGGCTCGTCTCTCGGAGGTGCGGTTCAAGGCGGGAACGACCGATTACCTGGAGGTGCTGACCAACGAGACGAATGCTTTCAACGCCGAACTTGGGCTCGCCCAGGCTCAGGGCAATGAATTGATCGCGCTGGTCCAGGTGTATCAAGCTCTAGGCGGAGGTTGGCAGCAATAAACGCGCCGCTGGCGCACAAACCCACTGGTTGAATCGGACCGACGAAACAAAACCGGGTCGGCGACGCACCCGCGGCCTGAAGGCCAAAAATGTCATTTGGGATAGTGACCCTCCCTGGTTCTGACGACCAAATGGCGGTCCCGGGTGAAGGGCTTCCGTCGGTGGTCGAGCGCACCGCCTTCCAGACCGGCGATGCGATCTGCTTCATCGTTTCGTGCGGTGAACATGATCAACGGAACCTGAAAAGCAACTCGAATCCTCCGAAGCACTTTACGCATCTGCTCCGGGGAAGCATGACGTCCAGAATGACCAGGGCATATTCTTTCCGCCGCGCCTGATCGATGCCGGAGCCCGCGTCGTGAACAGCAGCTACCAGAACCCGTCGATCGCCAACAGGCGTTTCAGCGACGCACACAGTTCGACGTCGTCATCAACCAGGAGCACGGGAACCGTGCACATGCTCCCTTTTATGCCTCCGCCGCAGCCCATCGAAGCGAGGGCTTTCGCGCGAGGCTGTGGCGATGTAATCATTCTGGTCGGCCTGGACCTGCGTAGGTTCCAGCTCCGAAGTTTGGTTGCGCGTCAAAACATACCAGTTTTTCTGGCAGGAACCAACGATCCGGATTGTGAGGAATTGTCGGGAGCCGGGGTTCCAAGCTCGGACAATTCCTTAGGTTCTTTCGCCAAACTTTTTGCTAGAAAAATTCGTATAGAGGTTTGAAGGGGGCACCGCGGAGGGGCCATCATGCGATATCTGTCTGTACTTCTCCTGTTTTCGTCGTTCCCCCACTTCATTTGCGCACAACAACGGTCACAACTCGATAATTCCCAATCTGATCAGCGGGCGATGCCGAATATGTCCGTGGGGGCTAGGAAAGACGCCGAGTCGGCCGTGTCTGCGATGCTCTCGATGGAGGGAACCATGGACATGGGCCCGCATATGCGGATGACCGAACGTCGTGCGGAGCAGCCCGGCGATGTCGAGCGGGCACGGCAAGTGCTCGAAGAAGCGCGTAAAACGGCGCAGAAATATGTTGATTATCATGCCGCGCTTGCCGCTGGGTTTGTGATTTTCCATCCCGAGATTGCGCAGGAAATCTATCACTTTGTCGACTACGACTATGCGATGGAAGCGGCGGAGAACTTCAACCCTGATCACCCGACCGCCCTGCTTTATGAGAAGCACGGCGAGAACTACACCCTGGTCGGGGT
Source organism: Candidatus Sulfotelmatobacter sp. (assembly GCA_030037515.1). Lineage (GTDB taxonomy): Bacteria > Acidobacteriota > Terriglobia > Terriglobales > Acidobacteriaceae > Sulfotelmatobacter. The sequence continues at coordinate 2,058 of JASHRE010000788.1, read as the reverse complement.
GATGTACACGGCCCCGAGGCGCTTCAACCAGGAGCAGCTAAACCGGCGGATTCCGCTCAGCATCGCGCAATGGCATGAGCACGTAAACGATTGCGCGCCACCTCCAGGCCAGAGAAGCGATCTGCTGGCGCCGCATCCGCGCTTCGGGCTAAGGGGATTGATTGCAACCAAGGAAGACTGCGACGCCGCGGGTGGCGTGTTCCATCCCGTGGTGTTCAACTGGATGGTGCACGTCTACCCGTTCGAAAAAGACCAGTCCAAGATCTGGTCGGTGGAGCGGCAACAGGATAAAGCCGATTGAGAACTGTGGGAATTGTTTAGATCAGGTTTCGATGAGTTTGCGCTGGCGAAGTAACCTGGCCCGAACGTTACTGCGCTTCGCGTACTCGGCTTTTGGCTTGCTTCAGGATGGGATCTGCTGACAACAGATCCGGCAGTTATGGAACAGTTTTGTTTCCGGCATTATCAACTCTGCTCTGCCCGCTGGGCAGCGGCTCAATTGAGCCACTACCGCCCGCTGCTCTGCCTTGACTCAACTCCTTCGCGGGCGTTACAATCCGCGCCGTTAGGAGACCGGTCTAAGTCGCAGTCTGTTGAACGACCCGCCCTGCTCTCCTAAACCATCGGCCCCTGAAGTAACGTATCCCATCGGCCCAAGACACTCGCACCCGAACAGGCGCAGCAACCGTTTCCCCAAACCCAAAAGCACTCGTACCCGATCGGCGCAGACGCAACATTTTCCCGTCAAACAGCACGTCTATGGAGGACACAATGGTTAGAAACACGCGTAGGTTTCAGTGCTTCGTGCTAATCCTTGTACTTGCTCATTCAATCCTTGGAGCCCACGTTGCCTATTCCGCCACAAGCCAGTTGATCAAGAACAACACGCCGCCATTCGTCCGTACCGCGCACAAGATTGGTCCGGCAGACCCATCTCAGACTATTGAGATAACGGTTTGGCTCAATCTACACAATCGCCAACAACTTGATTCGGTCGCGCGGGACCTCTATGATCCCGCTTCACCGCGCTATCGCGCTTGGCTGAAGTTCTCCGAAATTGCCGCCGACTATGCACCCACGGCTCAAGAAGCCAGGACGGTCACGGAGTTTCTCTCCGCTCACAACCTGTCCATCGTGCTGGTGGATCCAAACAACTTTTTCGTCCGCTCACAAGGCACGATCGCACAGGTTTCGACCGCATTCCATGTTCAGCTCGTCAACTTCAACGTAAACGGAAAAGTGATACGCGCAAACACCACCGATCCCTACATCGATGATCCCGCGGCTGCCTTCGTGCACCTGGTTTCGGGGCTCAGCAATCAGCAATCTGAGATTGCTCCTGTTCAAAAGGACACTCCCTCAGCGAGCCCGTCTTCGTCGCAATCGGTCGCTGCTGCGTCGTCGCTGAGTTCCTTTTTCACCTCGGATTGCTTCCATAGTCCAACCACGGACAGCCTCACCACCAGCGGCGAACTTCCGGCTGCTACCTACAAGGGCAACTTGTATGACAGCACAAACATAGGTGGCTGCGGATACACTCCACCTGAAATCCGAACGGCCTACAACCTTTCCGGATTGTACAAGAATGGTTATGATGGACACGGCCAAACGATCGTCATTTTCGAGATCTGCAACACCGCTACGATCGAGTCAGATGCGAACGCGTTCTCAGCGCAGTTCGGCTTGCCGGCTCTCACGTCAACGAACTTCAGCGTGCTGGAGTATCCTGTTTCTGCTCCATGCGATTACCCCTCCGCGGAAGAAAGTCTCGATGTGGAATGGGCTCACGCCATCGCACCAGGCGCGAATATCGTGGTTCTGGTTACGCCTAATGTTCCCGATTCCGGCTTTCCTCAAGACATCGACTTCGCGCTTCTCTACACTGTCGCTAACCATTTGGGTAATGTGATTTCGTTCAGTTATGGTTTGCCAGAGATCTTCTTCGCACCAGCCGATCTGGATGAGACAAATCTTCTCACCGAGGTTGCAGCTGCATCCGGTATTTCGGCAAATTTCTCTTCGGGAGATTCTGGCGATTATACGGAATTGGGAATTCCA
>JASHRE010000787.1 GCA_030037515.1 Candidatus Sulfotelmatobacter sp. | reverse complement strand
GGTTCTTCGGTCCAAGATTGGCGGCGAGATAACGGTCCGCCGCGTCACGCGCCTGAGCCATGTTTGCGTCGGAAGAGTGCAGGTCGTCGATATACAAAGCCAGAAATCTCTCAGGTGTGGCAAGAGAAGGTGCTGTGACCGCTTGCCCTGGGACGCGAACCACTGCCGCACTGGAAGGCGGCGGAGGCGAGGTCTGGACTTCAAACTGGGCAATGGACTGCTGCTTACCTCCGTCGAACAGCTTGAAGTCCTGCTTCTTGAGATTTTCTACCGGCCTGCCTTGCTCGTCCCGCACCATAACCCGAACCACAACCAGATTGCTCGTTACTTTTAACCGGAACGGAACTGGTTCCTGCGTCTCCGAGGTAGGGATGTTGGTCGTCTGCTTTTCTGCTGGCGACTGCTGGATCTGTATTGCGGAGGACAGCGCGTTCGGTTCAGGAGCAAGCGTGGTACTTTGCCCTAACATAGAGACACTGCAAAGCAGCAGTATTGCCAGCGTCATAGAGCGCCCTACGCCCCACTGAACGTCAAGTATAATTCAGCCCGAGCGGACGTAGTTGACGAAACCAGATGTTCTCACTCAAATTTCGGCTCTTTCGCTTCGGTTCACATCTGCGCGTTCGTCAATAGCTCGATTCCCCTGCACAATGCCAGCACAGAAGTCCGGCGCCTTTTCGCGGCGCACTGTTACGTCAACTACGCTGCTAACCCTTGCCGCGAATCGAGTGGGTGGAGGTCGTTCAAGCACTGAGAGCAATACCGCGTCATCGACCAAGTCACTCCTGAAATGATCGCTGCCTTGCTAGCATTAAGAGCATGGCCAAGAAGAGAACTGTTGCGCAATCTCACGTCATGCTTGTAATGCTCTCGACGTTGGCCACGTCTCAGACTCCGCCAGTTCCAACGAATCCATCCAGTCTGCTAGAGCGAGCCCGCACGAAGCTCATGTCCGATATGAGCCGCCAATCCCGCTATACCTGCGTTCAGAACATCACGCGCCGTTTCTATGATTCGCGCTCCAAAGAACGCGAAAACTGTGCCAATATCATTGCGAACGGGAAAGACCAATTGAGTAATAAGCGATTGGTCTCCTCGGATCGGCTTCAGCTCGATGTTGCCATCGCCGACAACCACGAGATTCACTCGTGGCCCGGAGCCTCTAGCTTTAATGAAGAAGAGATTCGTGAAGTGGTTACTAATGGAGGGCCCTTCGGCAGCGGAGACTTTGCGGGCTTCATCGTAGGCATCTTCGGAGGTTCAGTCGAGGTCAAATTCATAAAGTCAATGGCCGTCAACGGACGACAAGTTTTTGAGTATGCTTTTGTTGTGCCGCGAGACGCAAGCACCTACGCCATCTCCTATTCAGGGCAGTCCGTCACTACTGCTTACAGCGGCTCGTTCCTCTTGGATCAGGGCGGAGACTTGATCCAGCTATCGGTGCGCACTGCGGAGCTGCCAGACGTCTCGAATGCATGCATAGCAAGCACCAAGATTGGGTACCAGAGAATTGCTGTTCACGGGCAGGACGTGCTCGTTCCACAGGAGACAGAGTTGCGGACGGTTTTCCGTGACGGCACGCAAACCTTTGGTACAACTTCGTACTCGAATTGTCATGAGTATACGGTTCGTTCACTTATACGATTCGATATGGCGGACGGGGCACCTGCAAAAACCACATCGAAGTCTGAAAAGGCAGTTGCTCCCGAAAAACAGATAACGATGCTCCCACCGGGCCTTATCTTCCGTTGCAAGATTGTGACCTCGCTCGACTCCGAGACCCAAGCTGGCGGTGTCATTCAAGCTGTCCTGAGCACTCCTCTGGTGAGCGAAAGAGGAGAGATTTTGGCACCTCTAGGCGCACACATTCGTGGGCGGCTGGTGCGTCTAGCGCACTATACGAGTCCTCATGAACACTTCGAGGCGGATGTGCGCCTGGACACGATTGAGGTAAACGGAAATGAATTGCAGCTTTATGCCGTCCCCGCCCATGCGGATACCGGCGGCCGCATCGCGGACTTCACTTCAACCGCTCCCCGCAATGTAGGTGCGTTTTTCTTCGATCGAAAACATCTCAGTGTTCGTCAATGGGATTCGAGTTGGCTAATTACAGTGCCAACGCCGACGAGAAGAACCAGCGGTGAGCAACCGCGAGAAGTTTCCCATGAGCAGCAGAAGATTTCCGAAAAGGAGTCCGCTGAGAATTTCGTTTTGGCCCTTCACTATGCACAAGAGGCAAGCGATCTCCAGAACGCGACGGCTGGCGCTGCAAAACTCAGAGATAACCCCAACTTGCCGCTTATTCTGAGCTATCGGCAAAGAGCAATTGAGGCCGGACGCGCTGTTAACTTGGACCACCTTAACGACTTGTATCCGAGCTTGGGAGAGCGGTTCAGTTCTCAGTTTCTCGACTCTCTAATTCTGTTCGTCCATAGCTGCAACGGACAGGCAAAATCGGAAAGCGTTGCTAGGGAAGAACTGAGTCGAAGCATTCTTCTGGCGGCTGAATGGGCGAACTGGTACGAACCGCTGCACAGCGTCATTGACGCTGCCGTTCAGTCCGGTGCATTCAATTCGTCCCCGACCCACGAATGATCTCAAGGTCCCATGGGAGCATCGTTCCAACTGTCGTAGGCATGGATTCCACATCCATGAGGAGGGGCGGAATTGGAATCAGCAATCGTGCGCAGAGTGTGTACGGCGATTGTCGCATTAAGCTTTCTTGGTCGAGTGCCTCCATTGTGAGGAGCGCTGCAACTCGCAGGGCGGCACCTTTCTCGAACCGACTTTCGTGGTCAATAACCAGACGACCACCGGCCAGCCGGCGATCAACCTCACCGTCGCCTGCGGCAACGATCCCGATCCCTTTCGTCCCTATTACGGCGTTGGAGACATCCAGCGCTTTGACCCGGAAGCGAACTCCAACACTCCAACTACAACGGGCTCCAGATCTCGGTGCGCAAGACCAGCGGCAAGCTAACCTTCGAAGGGGCGTACACCTATAGCCACTCGCTCGATGACTCTTCCGACAATGAAGACTCGAACCTCGTCAACTCCTATGACGTACACGCAAACTATGCCAGTTCGAATTACGACGAGCGACAAATTCTGACTGCCGCCTGGATCTGTGAACTGCCGTCTGTTAGGGAAGGCAAACTGATTCATGCGTTTCTTGGCGGATGGCCGTACGCCGGCATCATGACTTCGCAAAGCGGCACTCCGTTATCGGTCGAAAACGGGGCCTACCCCGGTAGTGTCGGCGTGGCGGACGGTACGGTTGCAAACGGGTCGTTTGCGGATATCATCGGGAATCCCATAGCAATATTCCCCCCCGAGTCCC
>JASHRE010000786.1 GCA_030037515.1 Candidatus Sulfotelmatobacter sp. | reverse complement strand
CCAGCAATACAAGTTGAGAGCGCTCAATTGGTCCGGTAATCACGAATTTTCGACCGATCAGCTCGAAAAAATGGTGCGTGCGCAAACCGGCCAGCCGGTGAACCTGGTTCGCATCACCGACGATCTGAAGCAGGTGCAAGTACTGTACGGCAGCCGCGGCTTTATTACGGTTGCGCTCACGCCACAGCCGCAATTCGACGATGCCGCCTCCTCCGCTACGATTACTATCGACGTAACTGAAGGCTTCGCCTATCATATGGGCGATCTTGAGTTCCGCGGACTCGACAACAGTCTGACTGCGAAGCTGCGCGATGCGTGGAAGCTGCGCCGCGGCGACGTGTACGACGCAGGATATCTGTCTCAATATTTGCCCGCAGCACGAAAACTGCTGCCGGCGACGCTCGATTGGGATGTCGCTTCGCACGTCACCGCGAACATTGGAGATAAAACGGTCGACGTTGATCTGATTTACTCGGCCAAGGCGCCGCGCTAGATTCTGCCGGAATTGTAGTTGGTCTGTGGGTGAGGGTAATTTCGGATTTTGGAACAAGTTTCCTGGCCTTACCGAACTGGCGGATTTGTCGTTTATGGTTGGCGGCTGAGTCTTTCCTTGGGGACAAACCGGAGGGCTCAATCATCAGTCGCATCGAATTTCGCCCGGAGCCTTCCCCCAATCGACAACCCGGGCTTTCCAACGGGGATGCGCGCCAGCGTATCCCCGATTTTTTTTGCGCCAATGTCATCCAGAGCTTTTTTCGCAGCAAACAGCCTGTCCCGAGCCGAAGTCGAGGGGATCTGGGCAAGCACCGCGATCTTGCAGTCTGCCCTAAAGAGCGCAGCGACCGAACGGGTGCGTTTGGCTCGCTTCCTTGTTGAACTGCGCATCTGAATTTGGTGCCTCCAGTCGACTTCGAAGTCCGTCATCCCGACCGCCCGCGCCTTCACCAACCGGCCGGGGGATCTCGCGGGCAACGCCATTGCCACTGGGCGCCAGATCCCTCGCTCCGACTCACTCCGCTCGACCGCGACCAAGCCGAGGGTCTACCAAAGCGGCGGCGCTCGGAATGACGCCATTCGAATCAGGCGTCCCCAAAGTCATGCGAGCTTTCCTCGATTTTGCTTCCCTCCGCCGGCGCGGTAGACTAGCTCACTACTGAAAGCGCAGGAGGAATTCTGCTGATGAAATCACGGGGAAGTGCAATCCTACTCACCGTCGCTGCGGCTCTGCCTCTCTCTCTTTCCGCTTTTGCCGCAAAACCCTCCACCTTCACCGGCACGGTCAGCGATTCCATGTGCGGCGCCCAACACCAGATGCCCGGCGACGACGCCGGATGCACCCGCGCCTGCGTTTCCAAGGGATCGAAATACGCCCTGGTCGTCGGCGACAAGGTCTACACTCTGGACACTAGCGACAAGAAGGCTCTCGACACGCTTGATAAGCAGGCCGGAGCGAAAGTAACCGTCACTGGAACCGAAAAGGACAACACCATCACCGTCAGCTCCGTCAAGGCCGCTCAGTAGCTCGGTCGACTGCGTGCGCGTGCGGACGCGCGCACAGGGCGCATGCGGTTCGCGGAAAGCACACAAGTCCACCGGATTCGATATTCTTGAATCGCGGACCGACTTTCTGCCCCTCAATGCGGACCTCGGGCTCTAGAAAGGAAGTTCGTGATGCCAGTCCGTCCGCTTCCGGCCAATCCCAGTCTCAGCCATCTGCAGTATCAAGCCAAGGATCTGCTCAAGGCGCTAGCTGCTTCCAATCCGGCGGCCGCCCAACTTGTTCGTGAATTTCATCCGCGATTTGGCCAAGCCGCTGACGAGGAGATATTCGCCGCTAACTTGCGCCTCAGTGATGCCCAACTGACGATCGCTCGCGAAGCTGGATTTTCCAGCTGGCCACGGTTGAAACTCCACATCGATAGCCCAACACTCGCCGATCGACTGAACTTGCCGCACCACGAGCGCATCGAAGACACAACGTTCCGCCGCGCCGTCGATCTTCTCGATGCTGGCGACAGCTCCGGCTTGCGCGCTCATCTGGGGCGGCACCCATCTCTGGCAAAGCAGCGGGTGCTATTTGAGGGGGGCAATTATTTTCGCAATCCGTCACTGCTCGAATTCGTCGCCGAGAATCCGATCCGCCACGGCAGGTTGCCCAAAAGCATCGTGGACCTGGCCAGCGTCATTCTCGACGCTGGGGTGGAAACCTTGGCACTGGACGAAACGCTGATGCTGGTCGCGACCGGCAGCGTGCCTCGGCAATGCGGTGTGCAGCAGGCGCTGATCGAACTGCTGTGCGATCGCGGCGCCGATCCCAATCGCGCGCTCCAGCCAGCCGCCCTTCACGGTGAAACGGACGCAGCCCGCGCCCTGATTGCTCGTGGGGCCACCGTCACGTTGCCAGTTGCGGCCGCGTTAGGCCAGTTCGAGCGAGCCCGCCAGCTTCTCCCCTCGTCCGACAGCCACGACCGCCATCTCGCGCTTGCCTTGGCCGCACAGTATGGCCAGACCGAAATTGTCCGACTGCTGCTCGAATCGGGCGAGGTTCCCGACCGCTATAACCCTCGCGGCGGGCATTCACACTCCACGCCGCTGCATGAGGCCGCCGGGGCCGGTCATGAAGCAGTCGTGCGTTTGCTCGTTGAGCGCGGCGCACGGGTCGACCTGACAGACGTCCTCTGGCACGGCACGCCCGCTGGATGGGCGCGCCACGCGGGCTACATTAAATTGGCGGAGTATCTCGAGCGGCAACAGCAATCCCGTGCGCGCGCGGGCCAAAATCACGAATGAAATCGCGCCCGGCCAATTTTTTCGTCTAGGCCTCAAATTCATCGTTTCTTTACAAAGCGATGTGTTAGATTGCATTTTTCCCCGTTCATTTTTCGCTCTGGAGGAAACACGAATTGGGCAAAGACATGGTTCCGAAGCGAATCTTCTTTACCAAAGGAGTCGGAAAGCACCGTGAGCGCCTGACCTCTTTTGAGCTGGCGCTGCGGGATGCCGGCATCGCCGCGCAGAATCTGGTTCGCGTTTCATCCATCTTCCCTCCCAACTGCAAGCTTCTGGCCCGCAAAGAGGGGGTGAAATACCTGCATCCCGGCGAAGTCGTGTTCGCGGTCGTCGCCGAAAATTCCACGCGCGAGCCGCACCGGCTGCTGGCCTCTTCGATTGGCGTCGCCATCCCCGCCGATCGCAACACCTACGGCTATCTCAGCGAGCATCACTCTTTTGGGGAGACCGAAGACGCTGCTGGTGAATACGCCGAAGAACTCGCCGCCGAAATGCTGGCCACCACGCTCAACGTCGAATTCGATCCCGACCGCTCCTGGGACGAAAAAAAACAAATCTACCGCCTCTCGAACAAGATCGTGCGCACGGCAAATGTGACCCAGTCGGCCGTCGGCGACAAGCGCGGCCTGTGGACCACAGTCATCGCCTCGGCGGTATTGATCTTCGACTAAAAAGCGTGGGGTTCAGAAAAGACCTGAGGTTGCCCCACCCGACGTCGTGTTCGTTGGGTGGGGCTTTTGATTTTGTTCGTGTGGTAGAGGAGCGATGAGTCTGTCGAAACGGCCGCCTTGAACGGCGGCCGTCTCAGCTTGATCCCTCCGGCGTGCGTTTAATCGTTTTTGGTGTTGTGCTTCTCGTTGTAAATCTGCTTGCTGTTTTTGTTCTCTTCTTTATTGGCCTGTTGCTTCTCTTGCTTGGTCAACGCGCCGCCATTGGCGGTTCGCTCGTTGTGGACCTGCTGGGCGACTCGGGCCTGGTTCGCGTTGGTCCGCGCCGCTTCGCCGGAAGTCATCTCGCCGCTGCGCAGCCCTTGGGCAGTGCGCTCTTGCTGGTTGGCTTCCCGATCGTCGACTTCGTTCGGCTTCACAGTGTTTCCGTTGTGCTTTTCGCCGTAGATCTGACGGCTGGCGGCATTTTGCTCCCTGTTGATCTGCTGACGTTCCTGCTCGGTGAGCTTGCCCCCGTTCGCCTGGCGATCATCGTGCACCTGCTGGTCAATGTTGGCCTGGGTGCGCTCGGCGCGGGCAGCTTCGCCGGAGGTCATCTCGCCGCTGCGCAGGCCATTGGCGATGCGCTGGTCCTGATTGGCCTCCCGGATATTGGGATTGTAGTTGCGCCCGACCTCCCGGTCGCCGGCCGAGATAGGTTGGGTGCGAACGTGCTCCTGCGCCACAGCACGATAGGCGCCCACGTTCGCGCTCACCATGGTTGCCGGACGCCCCTGATTCACCGACGCCAGCTGCGCGCGATCCTGTCCCGCAAAATTCACGTGCTGCACTTGCTCCGCGGTTGCCTCGAAGTGATGCTCGGTGGCCGCCTGCAGTTCGATGGCCGACGCACGCGCTTGAATTCCCGCACCGCCGTTGAAGCTGACGTGATCGACGTTCACAATCGTATTCCGCGTGACGATGACGCGGTCCTGGTACACATTCGTGATGTGTACGCTTCCGAAGTTCGCCACCGCGCCGTTATAAGCGAAGACTCCACCGCGCCACTCGCCACCAACGAAGCCGACTCCGCCGTAGCCAAACCCGTAATTTACGCCACCGTAGAACCCAATGTGCGGTCCCCAGTAGCCTGCGTGCCAGCCGTACACTCCGCCCTCATAGCCCCAGTAGCCCGGCGTCCACAGCAGACCGGCGCTGGGAGGCTGCACCCACACACCCGGAACCCAGTAGTAGCCCGCATCCCCATAGGCCCAGTAGCCTGGAGTCCACATGTAACCCGGAGCAGGAAGCGCTGGCTGTTCATACACCGGCAACGCCGGAGGCGCGATATGGATAGAAACACCTACGGCGATGCCGATTTGTGCCTGCGCCGCGGATACAGTAAGCATCGGCGCCGTAATCACAACGGCGGCGAGCAGATCGCGAATTTTGAAACGAAGAGACATGGTCATTTCTCCT
>JASHRE010000785.1 GCA_030037515.1 Candidatus Sulfotelmatobacter sp. | reverse complement strand
TCTACTGCGAGGCCATGGCGGCGAAGTTACCGCTGACACCGCGGCCATCTACCGACAGACCGACCTTGTCCGCGAGATGCTCGCCAACGGCAAGGCCGATCCCGCCGAAACCCTCCGTTTTGGTGCCAGCGGAGGGGATCCCGAAATCGTGCGGATGATCCTCGACGGAATCGACTGGCCGCATGACGATCCGCGCTGGCTCCACATCGTCACCGAACCGCTGTATTTCTGGCACCACATCCCGTGGCTGTACGCGGGCAACAAAGAGTTGGATCGCGGAACATATCTGACCTGCTTTAAGCTCATTCTCAAACGATGCGCGCCGAACGTCACCGGAAGCCTTGGTCGCACACCGCTTCACGAGGTTGCCGCGATGCGCGACCACATCACCGAAGACGAGACCGCCGGTTTCGCCGAAGCGCTCCTGAACGCCGGAGCAAAAGTCGGCAGCCGCGATGACTTGCTGAAAAGTACTGCCTTAGGCTGGGCCTGCCGCTGGGGCCGCGTGAGAGTTGCCAAGCTCATGCTCGAATATGGAGCCGACCCGGTCGAAGCGGACTCCGAGCCTTGGGCAAGGCCGCGAGCCTGGGCGGAGAAACGGGCCCATACGGAAATGATCGAGCTCCTGAGAAGGTACGGGGGCTGATCTCACGCACGAGCGCCCCAGCGCCTGTTGTGCCGCCGCCAAGGCCGGACCCTTTGATTTGTGTACGTTTCCCGAAAACTCACGATGCGTTTCAAAGTCGGCAGCCGGTCGACGGACCTTCCCACCTTCTTTTCCGCGCCACATAGCTCATACGGACTTTGCAGGTTGAGCCAAAATTCGGCCGTGGTCCCGCTTCCCAGGTTGAGTTGCTGGAATTGGCACAACTTTTCCGCTAATGGTAGTCAACAATCTTTACCTTGGATGGACCGGTCGGGGCACCTGACCACTCAAAGCCAAATTCTGCATTGGTCATTGACCGTTATGCTGTTATTGCTGCATCGCCAGATTCCGACAGTTGAGCGCCGGGCGCCCGCCCATAGTGCGCTAACGCCCGAGTCTGGGTGATCACCTCCTGCAAGCACACCACTCACATCGCCGCTCCGGTGTGGCAGTCACTGCACGTGACGCTTTGCAGGTCGCCGATGTCGACTGGGTGGGTGAATCCGCCTGGAGCTGTTGTGGTGGTAACCGGCTTTTGAGTCGGAACTTCCGCGAGAACGGAATGGCAAGTATCGCAAGACTTGGGAATGACCTTGCCATCAGCGCTAACGTGCCGCCCGTCGTGACAGCGAAAACAGCCGGGGAAATAGTAGTGTCCTATGTTATTGGGGTGCGTGCGCCAGTCCACCTTCATATAGGGAAAAACCGTAACCCGATAGATCTGCTGCACCTCCTCGATGGCACGCTGCAAAGCTGGACTCGCCGACGAATATCGCTGCGGATACGTGGAGGAATAGAACGTCGAAAGCGATTTCGCGATGCCGCTCATGGCCGCGGTTTCATCGGTGTATGTGGCGGCCAAAGCGTTGACTGCCTGTTGCTTGATGAAGGGCATATCTGGGTCGAGTCGGCGAGCCAGCAGAACGTTATCCACCGATTGGTCGGGGGGCGTGAAGATGTGCGAAGGCCGGTTGTGGCAATCGATGCAGTCCATCAGATGCTTGGGACTTTCTTGGATCTGCTCCGGTGTAAGTTTGGAGTCCTTGGATACATACACTGTGATGTGCTGCTGGCGATCTTCTGTCTGCACCCACGGAATGACCTGCCGCTGCGGATCGGTTGCAACGAACGTGATGCGATTGGCGATGTTCATGTGCCAGTGAATCCCTGACGGTCTGCCCGCCATCGGTTCCGCTCCACCGGTATCGATCAACATGCGAATCTCGATCGGCGTGTTTTTCTCGTCGTATTGAAAATGGGTGAAAACCTTCAACTGTGCCCCGTAGAAGCGGCGAGGCCAGTGGCACTGTTCACACGTCTGTTGTGCAGGGCGAAGATTGGCCACCGGCGTGGGAATCGGCCGGGGATAGACGCGAAACAGAGTGGCGTAGACCTGATACGATCCCGAGAGCTTGGAGCGAACGTACCAACCCGCACCCGGACCAACGTGGCAGTCCACACATGCCACACGGGCGTGGGGAGACTGAAGATACGTGGTGTACTCGGGCCGCATAACCCGGTGGCAGACCTGGCCGCAGAACGTCACCGAGTCGGTGAACTGGTAGGCTCGGTAGCTGCCCGCCGCGCTAGCTCCGATGAATAATGTTGTAACGGCGAGTGCTAAGCCCAGCCTACGCTGCTGCCGGGTAGAGTTGAGATCGATGATAGGAAGGCGGGGAATTTCTCCCGGATCCAGTCGGCGCCGCCGCTTCCGTTCGATCGCCATTCCGATAAAAACCAAAAACAGGCCGAAGATGAGGATGGCTGGAAGAACCATGAAAGCGAAAATGCCCAGGTAAGGGCTGGGCTCGAAATAGTTCAGCAATACGAGAAACAGGATGTTAAGGGCCGCGATTAGAGCGATGGCCGCCCCGACCAGGCTGAGTAGGTTGCGTATCAGACCGCGGTCGCGGAGCGATTGCGAAGCGGCAATGTCGGGGCCAGTGTTCATGCCGGGGGTTAGAAAGCGTACGTTAGCGAGAGAGTCGCAACGTTCGCATGGAAATATCGGGGCAGTGTCGGCCCCACAAAAGAACCTTCGCCATACTGGTAATAGTTCCATCCGCCGTGCCAGCTAAAATTCTTGGCAATTTCCACGTCCACGGCGCCCAGGGGTTGCTGAAAACGGGAATCGAGCGGTCCCAGTGGTTGCAAGGGATTCAAGATCAGGGTAGATCCGTTTACGTCGACGACGCTGTAACCCACACGCGCCGTAATCCGCTTCTCCGGCTTAAACATCATGTCGAACTCGCCAAATTGCGTGTGATTGGTGTAGTTTCCGAGAATCTCAAGCAACGTGGGGTCGTTGACGCAGGTGAAAGTTCCCGCCGGCACAAATGTCCCGACATAGCAGATGTTGTTGTTCTGCAGAAAAGCCGTGAAATTGTAGGCCAGATCCAAGGAGAATCGCTCTTTCGGCGCGAGCGTCGCATTCACTCCGAAATTACGGTTGTGCATGCCGTAGTTGATGTCGCCGGTGTGATTGCGCTCTTCGAGCATGTTCAAGGTCGCTCCGAGATTCAGCCAGGGGCGCGGTGTGTAGGAAGCCAACCCACGATAACGCTGCACGCGCCGGGGATCGATCCGGGTCAGGAAACTGTCGGCATATCCGATTTCGGTGTTGAAGTTTGCCCGCAGATTTGGTGTAGGCCGCACCCAGATTCCGGCTAGCGCCGCGTGCACATCGATCTTGGTTACATCGTCCTCGGACTCGAGCAGGCCAGCAAACGTGCAACTCCCGTTGGGATTGAGTGGCACCCCGACGCAGTTCCCGCGATTCGGCAGTGGAGGATAGTAGATGTCGGCATTTGCAACGCCGGTGAAGAAGTTGTGATCGAAGATGCGACTGTAGCGATAGCCCACATCGAAGCCAGCGTATGGATTGATGTCGTATTGAATATCGAATACATTGACCTTGGTATCCTGCCCGACAAATCGGTTGTAGGTTTCATTGTCCGAGTCCGCCGGGGATGATGCGCTGTGCAATGGCGTGGTTTCCGGCGGGGTCACGGGCGGGAACAGCAGCGAACCAGGCGGCGCAACGGTGGAAGCATTGAACAACGAAAGTTGCAGCAAGTGCATTACGCCGGGCACTCGGAAATTGCGAAAGCGGAACGTATCGAGCAGCCGCAACTTGTTGCTGAGATGAACGGTCACACTGCCGTCTGCCACCACGGAAATCCAATCCGCGTTGGCATGGCTCCCGGCTAAATCGATCACTCGCTCTCCTGTGCGGCTTATAAATCCGTTAAACAGTTCATCGAGTGGAGTGTTCATGTCGGCGTTGCTGTAGGAGAACGTACCCACCAGGTCGATCTTCCGGATCGAAGTCGATTGAAAATTTGCCTGCTCGGTTGGAATGCTCGTACGAATGCGCTGCGTGCGTGTGTACGACAGATATCCGTTGCAGGTGGGATTCGCGAAACCTCCTATGATCGGGGTTGCGCACGGACTCCCGGCGTTAAACCAGGGCAGTCCGAATTCCACCGGCGTGCCGTTGGGCAGAGGAACGGTGTTAAAGGGCGCCAGCGAATAATCCGTATCGCCTTTGTAGGCCTGAATGTTTTCCGTGAAGTTGGCGGTGGTGTGCCGGTTTACGCGCCAACTCAACCCGAATCGATATTGATCGTGAGTGGTATTGAGCGGCTGGAACAGCAAGGCTTCCGTGCCCTCATGCACACTGCTGAAAGATTCACCATAGATGCGATTCCGGTTGTAATCGAGCAATACTGTGATGCGTCGCTGCGGAAACAGCTTCAAGCCGAAGTCGTACATGTGCCGCTGATTGTAGTACGCGTGCGGGGAATTATCGACATTCACAACCGGCGTGGCCGTCGGCGGATTCAGCGGGTTGGCAAACAAGTTGTAATTGAAGTAGTTCTGATCTCTGCGAAAACTGGCCGTAAAGTCGTAGATCCGGTGCTTGACTGCGCGTAAGCGAGCTGCATTGCTGGGATCTCCGCCCCACCCGAAGCTGCTGGCCGTGAGCGTGTCGAACACACTGTCGTGATTGAGCGACTGCATGAACAGCGACTGACCCAGGATGCGTGGCCCGGTCTGCAGGTTGACCAGCGTGTTATACATCGGCACGCTGCCATACGTGTCAGTGACTCGATAACCCAGCTCGATCGACTGCAATATGCGATAGCCATCTTTCTCGATTCCCTCCGGCGCTTGCTTTGGTGGAGCCTGCACCGATACCGGCAACCCGTCGTCGATCTGGCCCGGCCCTTGGGCTGAACATCGATTGGCAAGACCGGGCAAAATCACCAGCAGTACGAATGGTGTGAGTTGTCGGACTTTCATTTCACTCACCTGCTTAGCCTGTCGAG
This sequence comes from Candidatus Sulfotelmatobacter sp., assembly GCA_030037515.1. Classification (GTDB taxonomy): domain Bacteria; phylum Acidobacteriota; class Terriglobia; order Terriglobales; family Acidobacteriaceae; genus Sulfotelmatobacter. The sequence goes on along the minus strand of JASHRE010000785.1, from coordinate 10,787 downwards.
TTCTTGATGGCGAGAGATGCGCTCGTTTCAGCGAAAAAAGAACTCGTCAAAATTCGAGCCGTGTATCTGCGTATGGCACATCGTGCAGGCCTGATACTTGGCGTTCTGCGTGTGGAAGCTTGGGATTCCCGGCACATTGCTGTTCGCAGTCGGCGTGTGACACTGCATGCACAGCAGATTCACCTGACTCACACGAAGTAGCCGCGGATTCGTCGAACCGTGAGGAGTGTGGCAAGCGGTGCACCCTTCTTGCCTTACGGGCACGTGCTCGAAGGCAAACGGGCCCATGGTTTCTGCGTGGCAGTTGGTACAGATGGGGAACTGCCCTGCCGCTGTGCGCAACTGCCGATCCACGAAAGTTCCATGCGGGTTGTGGCAGTCGCTGCACTGGATCAGTCCAACATTCACCCGATGACGATAGGGCCTCTCGAACTCGGCTTTCTGCGTTGCGTGGCAGCCGTAACAGAGCAGCGTTTGCTGATTTTTCAACAAGTGATCTGGCTCGGTTGCGTGGTGAGGCGAGTGGCAGGCTAAGCACCCAACGCCGTTCCTTAGATGAACAGAGCCGCTGAAGTTCACATTTTCTAGGTTCGTTTCATGACACTCGAGGCAGCGTTGGCTAGCCTGCGCGGGCGACAGCTGTGAGAAGCGAACGATTTTCGTCGGATCGCCGGCGGAGTCGACGTGTGCCGAACCGGGACCATGACAATCTTCACATCCGTGCGCATGGCCCTGGAGGAGCGCAAAATGAGGCGTGTTCTCAAAATGTTTTGTGTAGATTTCGTCGTGGCACGTTTTGCAGGTGTCGGCGCCCACATATTTCGCTCCCGGTACAGCCCCCGGCATTTCTGATGTCCGCTTCGCCAAATTTTTGGCTGGGGTCATCTCTTGCTGGGAACCGGAGCTGCGATTGGCGTTCTGTCCCGCAGTTTGAGCACCCGTAACAGACGATCCGATGCTTCCAGCCAGAACAAACGCGATGGTCGCGGCGAAAGACTTGATGGCAAGGTGACGCCGAGGCAGGCACGCACCTTGAAACAACGGTGAGGCTTTGGCAGACACAGGTCCTCCGCTGAATGGACTCTATGTTGTTGTTTTTCAGCCAACCCTTGGGAAGCCTTTCGATGTCACGGATCACATGTAGGTTGCGTTTGTTTTTTTAGCCCAAATCAATCGATCAACCCATTCGAGCCGCCTATGGATCTCGGGATCCGATACAGGAAGCCCTTCTGGAGTTGTCGGGTTTTCCGACTCTGTGTTGTCTCCAGACGGAAAGGAAACGTTTGTGTAGCCTCGCTTCGTTCATGTCCATAATGGTGATGCGCGGGTCCACAGCGTTCTGCTTCACGATTTTCCATCTCAGACTGGGGCGATGCTGGTCATGGGCCAGAGTACGGACAGCCTTGGATAGGTAGTCCCACAAAAACCTGAGAGACTGCTCAGTCAGAACGATTTCCGGATCGTCGAATCATTCGGATCCTGGAGTATTACTGCCCCAGGCAACCCGGTGGGGTTCAGGCGCGACACGAACTGCGCAGGAAATTGGCGGCTTCGACCTCGATGTGTATCCCGCCGGACTTGTTACGTCGCTCGGGTGTGCGGATGGCTTCCTGTTTATCACCGCCGCTCAAGGATCGCTGCCCGCGGGCCGATGGAGTTCCTGCTGGACCGCGGGCGGAAGATTATTCAGGTGATCGAGGAAAGTGACAACTTGCCAGATCTCACTGTCGGCCATGATATTACTCCACGCTGGCATAGCCGACCGGCGCACTCCGTTCTTGATGAGGTAGAACACCTGGTCCTCGCGCAAGCGGGGATACGCCTGCATGAACTGGGGCGCTCGCGGATTGAACGACGCCCCATAATCGCTCACTGGATTATCAGGGCGGCCGTGGCAGTCGGCACATTTGTCGCGATAAAGGCGGCCCCCATCAAGCAGGTTGTCCTCGGTGGGCGTGATCGGATTCGGTTCCGATGGCGCATGGCGCGCGACTGAAGCATTCAAGGCGGTGGTGGCGAGCTGAGTTTCGAGCCATGAAGGGGGAAGATTCGCGCGCAGGTCTGCATAGCCGAGTCTCAGGTAAAGCCAGGCGCCGAAGGTGAACACGATCATAGTCGCGACGATTCCGGCTACGAAGCTTTTCATCCTGGCCTCCCCCTGGTCGCATTATGCGCTTTTTCTCCAATGCAACGTGTGCACGACAAGGCGCGAAAGCGTTGTTTGTGATGGCGCGCACGACCTTGGAGGCAACCGTACAGCAAGTCAACTGCTGCGATCATAGCTTGCACTCACGTTCCGGGTCGCCGGGCATACAACTGCAATTTCCCCTTCTAAACCCTACGAAAATGGTTTTTCAACAGCCACCGGCGATTGCACTCAGGTTTCAACAGCTTTCGAGGTTCGCATCGGAGCGTTTGTCTCAATCGAAAAATGAGTGTGTCAGGTCAACCTGGGCCGGCCGATCGGACCAAAATATTCGGTCTGTTGAAATGTCGCGAAGCGATTTGATTATCCAACCGGGGCATGGCATGCTTCCCGAGACAGTGCCGCTGCGGCGGCTTTTACCTTTACGAATAACACGCTGGGGCGGTCACAACGAAACAAGACGAAGAACAGCTAATCTTCAGTCGCCTTGATAAAGAAGCGGAAGATGATTTTAGCGATAGCAAATAAGGAAGCACTCATAATTGCTGCAGCAAAGCCACTCATCCCGGTTCCCCCGGGTTGGGGGATGGCTTGCGCGCGGATTCACCGCCACCAAAAAGCCCGCAATGTGGAAACTGCGGGCACAACCGGCTTGAACTGCGGAAACGCGGGATTTTGTCTCGGCGGTAGAAGTGAGGCCATCAGAACGGTAAATAAAAGGACTGAGCATTCTCAAACGGTTTCGCGGAGAAAGGCGGATGAAAGCGGTGCTGATCAAGAAGATCCTTCTGCCGGTGGATTTTCCAGTCACTTCAGTTTCGGTCTTCCAACAGGCTCTTACGCTGGCTGAAGCTTTCCAAGCAAAGCTTGTCATGTTGCACGTGTTGACAGCGAAAAGCCGTGCAGCTGGGGTGCCGGAAGATGACCGAAGTCTTGCGAAATGGAATTTGCTCGATGAGATTCTTCAAACGGCAGACGCCAAATTCGACCACTCGCTTCTGGCCAAGCTCAAAGCAAGTGTGGTTCGTTCTTTGGTCGTTCGAGATGATACTGCGAGTGCGATTGTACACACGGCGGAATCCGAGAATGTCGATCTGATCATGCTGCCGTCTCGCGGCGAGACGTTTGACCAGTTTCTTTTTGGGTCGGTGACAAAGACAGTGCCACAGTGGAAGGATTGCCCAGTGTGGACCGGTGCCTACATAGAAGAGCCGTCGTCAAAGGAGTTTTCGCTTCACAACATCCTCTGCGCTGTTGGCTTGGGTCCCCGGAGTCAAGAAGCAGCAGCGTGGGCTGCACAACTGGCTGCCGCGTTCGGAGCCCACCTCACCTTGAGCAACGTTACTGCCTCGATGGCGATTGTAGCTCCTGGCGGCACATGGGCCAATCCCAAATGGCAACAGGCTCTGATCGATGGCGCTTCCAAGAGGCTCACAGATCTGAGGAAGAATCTGCGCGTGAAAGCGGATTTGCTTGTTGGCAGTGGCGACGTTCCTAAGGCGTTGAGCGAAATGGCAAACAAAAGCAAGGCCGATTTGCTGGTTTTGGACTGCTATCCTTATAGCGGGAATCTTCGCATACACGGCTACGCAGTCATCTGCGCAGTATCCATTCCGGTTCTGAGCGTTTGATGCCAAAGCTCGGAAAAATCCCGTTGCCGTAAATGTGGCATCGGGGCAGCCCGGAACATCCCGTGGTAGGCGCAAGCCTATCGAGCAATTGATTGGGTGCCCCCGCCTGCCCAACGGAAAAGGGTGGGGGGCGAAAACATGAATCATGGTGTAGTGAACGATCGAATAGATGGCGTTGTTATAGACGAGATTTTCCGCCAAGTGACAGCCGCACGGCGCCTTCTGACCCACACAATCCCACAATCCGGTCATCGAATCAAAATGTCTTCGACAGCCGAAACACGTACAACACTCCCTGGGGCCTGTTTCGAACCGCGGTTTCAAAGTAGCTATTGAGGTAAATCCAGAAACTTTTCGTCGGATGCAGCTCCGTTCCGGGCCCCAGAGCGATCACCCGTTCGCGCGAACCAGGCTGCGAGACGCCATTGATCTTGTTGTCGGTGATCTGCTCCAACGCATACCCGTTCATTCCAACTCTGACCACCTTGCTAACTTCGTAGGAAGCGGCGAAGTTTTGGTGGAGAGCCTCTCCGGGTTGGACGCTGTTAAGGCCGAATCCGACAAACGGCTCATCGTTCTTCGAGTTCAGTAAATAGTGAAGACGCGCACTGATTTCCAGTTTGTCTGATGCGACAAACGTAAAGGCGTAGTAGGGATTGAAACTCACAACGTTGCTGCCAACGTTGACCGGTCGCATGCTGCTGTATTTTCCAGTGGGCACCACAACGTCAAACATCACCCGCTGAAAGAATGGCGCCCCAGCCAGTTTGGTTTTTGTCCACTGCAGGCCGAGCGGTGCGACAATCAAGTCGCCGATGCCGCTGGTTCCGAAGTTCGAACCAAAGCTGGTGTCCGGGTGAAGATTGGCCGCCGAAACCAGCGCTTCAACAGCGTAAAATCCGCCGAGAACATGTTCGTTTGAAATGAACGCCACATGGCTAAGTGCGCTGAGCGAATTCAGCTCATTGAGGCCCGGAATCTTATTTCCCTGTGCATCTTTCCACTGAGTGGCGTGATAGTAGTTCGGGATTTCCTCGACGAGCCAACCAGGATACGCAATTGCATCCTCAAAACTTGTCAGACCGAGATTGACCGGTGGCAGTGACACTTGTGCTGCCGAGGACAGCGACAGCATCATCACGGCGCTGGTGAGGAGCACAACCACTGGTCCGAAAGCCCTGCTCTCGGTTTTGTCACGCTTGAAAATCGCAGCCAGACGTGGAGCTTGGGATGCCGTGACGACGGTCTGAAACAAGATGTGATGAGCCCCCCGGAGTGAAAATCTCATCGTAATAATGCACGATTACCGCTCGATGTTCTACGATCAATTTGGATGAGGCGTTCTGAATGAAAGCAGATTTCTAAAGCAGTGCGAGGAGATAAAAATTGCCATGGGCATAATTTTGGGGATTTTTATCGGGGCGGCCTGTCGCTGCTTCGCCATCCCGGCGCCGAGTTCCCCGAAGCTTATAGGTGCGTCGCTTTCGTGGCTATGACAGTGGGTTATCTCGCCACCGACAAAGCGATGGCGACGAAATTTGCCGCCAGGGGCCCCGCGACGGCGAGAGACCTGTGCGGAGGACCTGCCGGCGCCCCTCAAGATCGGCGTACGTCGTTCAGATTAGACGCGGCTGTGGATGTCGTGCAGACGTGCAATGTGGGGTAGTGAATTACGGAAGGATGTGGATGCGATGAAAGCTTTGAGATTTCACCAATTCGGAAACCCGGTGGTGCTTAACATCGAGGACGTGGCGCTCCCTGCGTTGCAAGAAGGCGAAGTGCTTGTAGAGATCAAGGCGTCAAGCATCAATCCATCAGACGTTTGGACAGTGGCCGGGCGTTTCCATTCTCAACTTCCGATGACGCCTGGTCGAGACTACGCTGGCGTTGTGGTGGAAGGCGCGGCGTGGAAAGGGAAGCAGGTATGGGGGACAGGTGCTGGCTTCGGGGTTGTGCGCCCCGGTGCCCACGCGGAGTTTGTCGCTGTACCGTCTTCGTGGTTGTCGGAGAAGCCAGAGGGGTTAAGCCTGGAGCAGGCTGCGGCGGTTGGCGTGCCTTACCTGGCCGCCTGGCAATCCCTCATGGAAGTGGGAGGATTGCAAAAAGGAGAACGACTTCTGATCACCGGGGCCGGCGGAGCTGTGGGTTCGGCGGCAACCCAGATTGCGCACTGGAAAGGTGCCTCTGTGCTGGCCGCCGACGCGGCGCAAAGATCGCAGGACGCGGATGTCTTCATCGATCTTAAAGAGCAGGATCTGGTAAGCGCCGTGCAGCAGGCAACCCTCGGCAAAGGGGCCGACATCGTGCTTGATACAGTCGGAGGAAACTTGTTTGGTTCCTGCCTTCGCTCTCTTCGAGTAGGCGGAAGGCAAATTGCGATTGCCAATAATGGTCCTGATGCCGAAGTTCATTTAAACTTGGCCAGCTTCTACCACAACCAACTTCATCTGATTGGAGTCGATACTCAGAAGCTCACGGGTTCACAGATCGCCACCTTGATGAATCATTTGCGGGAAGGTTTTCAGGCCGGCTATCTGCGTGTATCGCAACCTGAGACCGATCGATTTGAGCAAGCTGTTGAGGCTTACACCAAGGTCGCTGAGAAAAGGACGCGAAGGAAACAGGTGCTCGTCTTTGGTTGATGCTGCTGCAAAAGCTCGGGAGGGCGTGCACACTCTTTCGCACCGCGACGCTCCTCCGGTCGAGAAGGAATTTTGAAAATGGATCGAAGAGTTCGCGGGGGACTTGAGCGTGAATAGCTGGATAGCGCCGCGCGGCACAACCGGCGCAGGAAAATTCCACCAGCGGGCGCGCTGTGCCAGCCTCCTCGAAAAAATGCTCATCGTGCACTTCTTTTCACTTCTGGACTGTCTCTTCTTCGCAGGTTTGCGTCGATGCTAAGTCGCCCTGGGCCGATTAACACAAGCGCTGCAAACACGGCGATATAGACCCAGACTAGTTCCGCATGTCCGTTCGAAAACAATGCAGCGTGGTGCACGAAGAAAAACGCCGTCAGCAGATTAATCGTAATGATGGCCGCAGCCGGCCGTGTGGCCAGACCTAAGACGACAAGCACGGAACAGATCCCGTCGCTGAGGAGTGCGAAGGCCAAGCTGGCGTGGGCACCAATGTGAATGGGATCGGGGAAATGCTGCACCATGACGGAGTAGCCGGTGAGTTTTTCCAACCCGTGTTTCAAAAACAAACTGAGGCCCACGCAGGTGCGCAGAATCAGTACTCCGATATTGGTGCTGACCCTGCCCGTTTCGGCGGCTAGAGCATCTTTGATCGACATGAATGATCGTTACCTTCACCTTCGGCTGAAAATCACGTTCCGTCGAGAACGATTTCATTTTGCGTTCAGCGAATCTCCTCGGCTGCGAGAATCTGCTGAACAATTGCATCGGTACGCCCATGACTTGACCCAAAGGAAGTGGGTTCAGAAGTTAGGACGTCCGGCCAGTCTCCACGACCACATAAGAAAGGATGTTGAAGTCAGGTCTATGGCGGGCTCGGTTGTGCTGTACGACTGCATGTTGTCGCGGTACACGGCCACTTGCGAGGCGTTGAACGCCCCGTCGTTTCCATTGAAGATTTTGAAGGTGTCTGCTCCATTGGCGGGACACAAAATCATTCCTCCCACCACGCCCGAAGTCGCGTAACTGGCCGGACCTTCCGCGGCCGCGCCCCAAAGCACCGGCGTTCCTCCGGAAGTTCCATCCAGAGCGCCCGCCAGATTTGCCACCTGGTGTTGAATGCAGTTGGGAAATGTGCTCCCGTCACCAACGATGAACGACGAGCCCCAGGCATTCGCGCCCACAATGTTGGCCAGCCATCTCTGCGCGTACGTGTCGTATTTGCGGGAGTGACTTATGGAATACGCTTCACTCGCCATCACCGACAATCCCCCGCCGTGCGATGTCGTGTCGCCATAACTCCATCCATATCCAAAGCCCCACGCATCGGAGGATGCCTCCGCGATGGCGTCGTCGACCTGCCGCAGTAATTGCTGGCGAATGCTCGCCTGCGATACGGCCAATCCGCTCGGATTCCCGGCCATTTTCAGCGCTCGATATAGCTCGAAGTGCGCCAGTCCGCTCACGTCGTAAAGATTCAGCGTATCGGCATTTCCCGTTTCATAAACCTCTGTGATGTAGTTGCGCGCAAACTTTGCCGCGCGACGAAGATAATACATCTCATCCCTCGAGGGCAGACCTTCTGGAACCCCCTCGCCACGAGAAGCGGATGCCAGCGCGAAATAGAGCTCGGTCGCACCCAGTTCCATGTCGTCGTCCCAAACACTTTCGGGGTAGCCGTCGAACGGCAAGATCGTCAGCAGGCATCCTGCGCAGTTGCCTGACCCCGTCCCCGAGGGGGCAGGATCGGCAAAAGAGGTATCCGCAAGAGCGAAAATATCCTCTGCATTTTTCAGGCACGTGTTCGCCAACGCGGGATTCGACGCGCGGTTGAGCTGGAAGCAGAGCGCGAAATCCGCCGTCAAACGGCCGGCAAGATTCGGACTGATCGGCGATCCGGGCGGTCCAGCGACAAAAACTGGCCGGTAACAGATGTAGAACGTTGTGTACAGGTAGCAGGGTTTCGGATCGCCCGGTTGGTCGAAGTTGTCAGCCGCCTGTGGCAGCGTCCAGATGTCGTACTCAGTGATCAAACAATAGGGAGTAGCGTACGTCCCACCGCAGTTGCCTGCGGCCGAACTGGGATTGCCTTCACCGTAATAGTCCCAGTCCTGCGAATTGTCGACCTGGTAGTAAAGAGTCTGCGTTTTGTCGTCCCACATCTTCATCAGCCAGTCGATCCCAAAGGCGGCTTCAGTGGTGAAGTCGGAGGACGTTGGCGCTCCCATCCCGCTACTTCCCGCATAAGAAATCGATGCCGGAGGCGCGGGAGGGTTTAGTGGCGCCAACGCACCCATCTGATTGGGAAAATCGCGGATTCCTATCTCCATCAATGCCGTTGCGTAGCTTGCCGTCTGGACATACTTCATGTAATCGCCGGCGTCCCACCAGCCTCCCGAGGCATCGATCCGGGCCAGCCTGGCGGACTGTAGCGGGAGAGATGGCGGGACATTATCGATAAAGTCGTTGCTGTCGAGCGGCGGGGTCCGGTAAACGCCCGCATTCTCGTCTTTTAAGTGTCCTGGTGCCGACCGCAGGGCATTGGGAATGAAATCCCGGCCATCGCGCTCCGTCTCGTAGAAAAACACTGTGTTCAGCAGCAGTCCCGGATAAAGAACTTCGGGCCTATCCACGGCAAAGTGCGGAGAAACGACGGTCACGGGTCCCGCCAGCGAAATCGTGTAGATGTCACCTCCGGGAACGTTGAAGTCCATTGCATACACGTAGTAAGTCAGTTTCTTGCTGTGACTCCACATTCCCAGCAATCCCCCGGTCGAGCCCGAATAGGCGGTGTCACCTTTGGAGTTGACGACCTTGAACGTCGCACCGCTTTGCGCTTTTGTGGACATCAAGTAGGCACGAAACGGCGCTTTTCCCTCTTCGTAGCCGATTTGACTCACGCGCACGTAGGCTGATTCCGCCTGCAGGTGGGTGGAATGCGAAAATATTGCCAGCGGAATACCGGCCACGCACAGGACCCGAATGAAGAAGGAAAAACGGAGGCGCGGACACAACATGGCTTCCTCCAGAAAACGAGGACTGTTCCGTATTGAATCGGTTCAATTCGGCGCTAGCATGTTGCTCGGTTTTGTCCCAGTCTGTCAACCCGGGGGGCTGGAAAGAACAGTGGGTGCGCAGCGGACCGATCGGTCGGGCCAATCCGCGAAAATGTCCTCAAGCCAGGCCTTTCCCGGAAGAAGTGTTCTGTTGGTCTCCGCCCCGCCGGCAGATTCGCATCACTCCTCGACACTTCATAGTTCAAGGAATGAAACTCAGGAGCGGCGAACGCGCAGTCGGCCACTCCCGGTTTTGAGTTCTCGGCTCACTGGTCAGAACGAACCATTCGGTCTTCCCAAAACCGTCTCTGCCACGAGCGTCAACGGAGTGGCAGACCCACTTGGGCTGGCGAACAACCAGCCGCGAACCGAGGCTGTGCTGTCCACAGCCAGACCAGAAAGGCTGTCTGAGCTCAGGCCTTCAAAGGTTGTCTGCGAGGTCGTGTCGACCGTGATTGAAGCCGGCGTCGAGTTTGGGTTGGCCGCACTCGCAAAGAAATTGGGAAGAGCCATGAAGACGAAACTCGAAGCCTTCGAATCGATGGAGCTGACTGTGCCGGTGATTTGACTCGGCTCGAGTTCGACACTTTGAGCCGTGAACGATACGGAGGACGGAGACCAAGCCCATTTCTTTCCCGAACTGCTCACGCTTCCTTGCTCTACCTCAACCTGCACCGCCTGGCCCACAAGCAGGTCCGAGGCGGCCGTGAAACTCAGGCCACTCGGAATCGTGAAACTGCCGGAGTCCACTGAGAAGGTGGCAGTGCTCGGCACGGTCACAGATGCAACGCCTCCCAGAGGCAGTGAGCCCGCATTGGGCGACCAATGCAGCAGAAGGCTCATCACCGTGCTGCCGCTGCTACTGCTCAGGCCAATGATGTTCCCTTCCACGACCTGCTGTGACGCCGCCTGGATATAAGAGACGCTCTCCGCCACTAAGCTGCCGCCTGTCTGCAAACCGGCAACCTGCACCTGAACAACTTGCCCTGTAGCCAGGCACGAGAAAGCGCTGGCGCTGCAAACGCTGCTTGGGAAATTCGCATAGGTCGTGGTGCTCGTCACGTCGACACTAAGTGTTCTGCCGAAAGCCGTCTGGATCGTAAACTGGTTTTGGCTGCTGTCAACATTCTGGACAGTCCCGGTCAGGAAGCCGAACTGTGGCGGGCCGACCGGCGTCGCCGGCAGCTGATCGATCGTGACGCCATTGGAAACTCCAAGATTGAGCGAAAGATCTGACTGGATGATGTTGTTGAGATGGAAGTCCACGAGAAAGCCGACCGGCGAATTGGCTGAGACAGTTACAGGGAACGGCGCTGAA
>JASHRE010000784.1 GCA_030037515.1 Candidatus Sulfotelmatobacter sp. | reverse complement strand
AGGGAACATCTCCGCACGCTGCACGAGCATGGAACGCCCGCGAAGCTGGTCGGCATATCTGCGGGCCTTCACCGGATAGGCGTCGACGTCAGCGGTGATGAAGTGATTGGGAACGACATCGGACAGAAAATCGAACCAGAACAAAGAAATCTGCGTCAGAACCCGGCCTTTATGAGGAATACCGGTCGCGAGGATGTAATCGAACGCGGAAATGCGGTCCGTGGCGACGAAAAGCAATTGCTGGTCGTCGACAGTGTAGACGTCGCGTACTTTGCCGCTGCCATGAAGTTGGAGACCGGAAAATTCGGTTTGTAATAGAACGGGATCGAGAAGATTGGAGACCATAAAGAAATTTTACAGGCAAGGAGCGTTGGGTATTCTAGCGGGTCAAGAAATTTTGTCAACGATTCTGCGCACGCGTGTTGTAACGGGGGATGCGCCACTTGATCGAGAAAGATTGACAGGGTGTGTCTCGGCTCAAAATCCGCGCCCGCTAAGGTTTTTGACGGATGTGAACTGTGGAAAAGCTGAGGAAGGAGGTGGATAACTGGGCAGTGAGGGTGCCAGAGGGTTGGAGCGAGTTTCGTTTTCGGGCCGCGGTTTGAGCGGCACGGCGGTCAATCCGAACCGCAACAGGCTAGAGATGAATCGAAAGGCAACATGGCGTAGCCTGGGCGCGAACCGACCGGCAAGGTTAACTCCCTGCTGACCCTGCAATAGGAGAGTGGAAAGCCAAGGGACAAAGAACAATCCGAGCCACGCCAACATGGAGCCGAAGATCAGGCCGATTGCTGTGGCCGCAAGCAGTAACTCCCGCCAGCAGCGTCTTTGCAGCCGGCCAATCAACTGCGCCTGTCCGCTGAGCTACCAGTCGAGTTCCTTTAAGCGCTGCCGAACCTCACTGAAACCAGCTTGGACACGCCCGGCTCCTGCATGGTTACGCCATAGAGAACGGGCGCGATGCTCATGGTCTTTTTGCTGTGCGTGATCAGGACGAACTGCGTCTGCACGCTCATTTCTTTGACCAGTTCAGTGAAGCGGCCGATGTTGGCTTCATCGAGCGGGGCGTCGACTTCGTCGAGAATACAAAACGGGCTGGGCGTGTACTGGAAAATTCCCACCAGCAACGCCAGAGCAGTCAGGGCTTTCTCGCCACCGGAGAGCAGGAGCACACTTTGCAGGCGCTTGCCGGGAGGCGAAGCGACCACGTCGATGCCGCTTTCGGCGCTGTTCTCCTGGTCGGTGAGCTTCATGAATGCTTGGCCGCCCCCAAAAAGCTTTTTGAACATTTCGCGGAAGTTGTCGTTGATCTTATTGAAGGCTTCCTCAAACTTCTGTCGCGACACCTGATCGATCTCGCGAATGGTCGCCGTGGTGTTCTCGATCGAAGTGATCAGGTCTTTGCGCTGCGTGTCGAGAAATGTGTGCCGCTCCGCGGTCTCTTTGTATTCCTCGAGAGCCATCATGTTCACCGGACCCATGGCATCGAGCTTCGAACGCATTTCGCGGTAGAGTTGATCTTCCGCCGCGAGTTGCTCGCCCATTAGGGGAGTGACAGTTGCATCCAACATCAGAACGGAGCGTTCAATTCCCAGCTCGTTCAAGCAAGTGTCGGCCATGTGCTGTGCATCGGATTCGAGCTTGGCGAGGTGGGCAGAAAGCTCGCCCCGACGATCGCGTGCCTGATCGAGCAGCCTGCGGTTCTGCCTGAGAAGCTCTTCGATCTCGGCCTGCCGCGCTCGCAGTTGCTCGGTTTCGAACTGCAACAGTCCATCGCGCGCCTGCGCCGCATTGCGCTCGGCTTCGAGGTCGAGGTTCTGCTGCGCCAGTTGCTCATTTTCCGTTTCGCGTTGCAACTTTTCCGCTGCCGCCGATTCGATATGCGTAGCGAGAGCCTGGCAGCGTTCGTTCATCTCTGTGAATAATGATTCGATGCGCTGCAAAACTGCCGCTGCGGATCGATGCCGTTCTTCCAGCGTGGCGACGCAAGCCGCACGCTCCGACGTGGTGCGCGCCGATTCCTCACGACTCTGCCGCAAACGGGCAAGCGCTTCTTGCGCCGACGCCATCTGCTGTTCGAGCTGAACGCGCTGTTCCTCGATCGAGGCGATCCCGGCATGACGCGCACAAACGACGCTTTCCTGCTCGGCGCGCTCAGCGGCGAGTCGCCTCAATTCGAGCTGCGCGACGCTTAAACGCTCGGAAACGCGCGTCATTTCCGAATCGAGCTGCCGCAGCATGTGCCCGGAAGTCAGGGCCTGATGTTCTGCTTCGCGCTTTTCGCCGTCGAGGCGATCGAGCAGGGAAGCAAGCTCTTTGATTTCGCGACCAAGAGTCAGAACGCGGATTTCTTCCTGTCGCAACGCCGACTCAATCTCTTCCATCTGCCGCAACACGTCGCGCAGTTCGCGCTTCATCGAAAGCGGACCTTCTGCGCGCTGCTTGCCGCCGGTGACGGTCACGTTGTGAAAACATTCGCCGGACTGCGAAAGGAAAAATGCGTCAGGATTCTCGAGCGCCAACCCCCGCGCAACATCAACTTCAGGAACGATGTAGCCATCGCGCAGCTTGGGCAGAATCACTTCGAGTGATTTGCCGAATCCGTTCAGCACGCGAATTGTGTTCTTCAGGGGAACGATCTGCGCGGCTGGAGGCGCAGAGTGTGCCGCCTCATCGAGCACGAATGAGAACTTCGCCTGGGCGTCTTCGGGATGAACCAGGAAGGTGGCCCGACCGTCAACATCGGTGCGCAGCATGCGCAAACCTTCGTCGGCTGCGTCCCAGGATTTTACGACGACATAATTCAATTCGTCGCGCAGAAAGTCTTCGACCACGCGCTCGTATTTCGGCTCGACTTCTAGAAAGTCCGCAAGCACGCCGACCGGAGCCAGACCACCGTGCATCACGCCGGATTGGAAGAGACGGCGGACGGATTCGGTGGAATATCCATGCTCGGCGATGACGGCTTCGAGGGAACCTTTCTTGCCGAGCGCGGTGGCAAATTCCGCGCGCAGAAAATCGAGTCTGGATTTCGCCTGCGCCTCCTCCTGCTTGCTAGATTCGATCCGGCGCCGAATCTGGCTGATTTCTTCCGTGATGCCGCCGACGCGCTGGGTGACGGTTTCAAATTGGAGAGCGAGTTGGCCGCGCTGTCCGCCGCAAGCGTCGATTTGTGTATTGGCGGCGACGATTTCGGTTTCCAAACGGCGCGACTCGCGATCCGCTCCGGCGAGACGTTCTTCGGCCTGGGCCAACTGATTCCGCAGACGAGACGCCGCGGAAACCGTGTCGAAGATCGCAACGCGGAATTCTTCTTGTTGCCGTTCGATCTCCGCTAGATTCGCCGAGGCATGCGCGGCGTCTCGTTGGCAGGCCAGCAAATCGGCCTGGGCTGCGGCCAGATCACGCGCAGCGGATTCGAGGATTTGGCGGTTCGAT
>JASHRE010000084.1 GCA_030037515.1 Candidatus Sulfotelmatobacter sp. | reverse complement strand
TGTAAAGGTTCCATCTCCATTGTTCCGATACAGAGCGTAGCGCTGATTCGCAAGATCCGTAACTATAATGTCCGGCCACCCGTCGTTATCGTAGTCAGAGAAGTCTACCCCCATGCCGGCGTAAGTGCGTCCATCCAGGTCAACTGCAACCTCAGACGGAAGGGCTACCTCTTCGAACGTGCCATCGCCTCTATTGTGATAGAGGAATTCAACCATCGAGTCGTTAGCGACAAAGAAGTCAATGTGGCCGTCGCGATCATAATCAGCGATCGCTATGCCCAGGCCTTTTCCCGCCTTTCCCAGGCCAATCTTTTGTCCTACTTCGGTGAACGTCCCGTCGTGGTTGTTGTGATAAACGAGCGAGGAAACCGGCTTGAAGAAATCCGGGTGACAGTAAGCCCGGTATCCCTCCTTGTGCTCACCGCACCACACATCGTCGAAATCCCAATCCAGATAGCGCAGGACGACTAAATCCAGATAGCCATCGCCATCCAGATCGACCCACGCGGCGCTGGTGGACCATCCGCCTGCGGCAACGCCAGCTCTTGCTGTCACGTCGGTGAAGGTGCCATTACCGTTGTTGTGATAAAGCTTGTTTCCTCCGTAGGCCGTCACATAGAGATCCTCGTACCCATCGTTGTCATAATCACCGACGGCAACGCCCATTCCGTATCCCGCTCCCTGCAGGCCTGATTTTTCCGTAACATCCTCAAAAGTTCCGTCCGGCTTTTGATGGTATAAACGGTTCGAGTATTGGGAGTCGGTTTTCTGGGGAATCGTACCTTTTGGAGTGGGGTCGCCGAGCGGTGCGCCATTCACAAGATAAATGTCCAGCCGGCCGTCATTGTCATAGTCGAATACGGCAACTCCTGCTCCCATGGTCTCGGGAAGATATTTTTTTGAGGTATACGACGAGTGGTAGCGAAAATCGACACCCAGCGCTTGCGTGACATCAACAAAGGCGTCGCCGGAAACCAGACCTGAACTATGTGGCGCATTTTGCCCCAGCATAGTTGGATAGCCCATAGCGGAAAAGAAACAGAAACACAGGATATATGGGTGGTATAGGTTCCGGAATGCCGGTTGACTCCTCACTGCTCGACGATTCCTTTGCCTTCCGTGAAGCTCACAATCCGGTCGATCGGAG
This sequence comes from Candidatus Sulfotelmatobacter sp., assembly GCA_030037515.1. Classification (GTDB taxonomy): domain Bacteria; phylum Acidobacteriota; class Terriglobia; order Terriglobales; family Acidobacteriaceae; genus Sulfotelmatobacter. The sequence continues at coordinate 22,719 of JASHRE010000084.1, read as the reverse complement.
GATTTTTAATCTCCTCCGTCGTTCCATCTGGCCAGAGAATTTCCACTTTATCGACCGCGTTGGCCGTCCCTAAGCCAAAGTGCAGACGTGGATCGGAACTGGACGCGTAACTGCCGCCGCTGAAAACGTCTCCCCGTTGCCGGATCGCGCCCGTGGTGACAAAGACCTTGGCTCCGATTGCATCTCGCGGGCTCTTGGAGCCTCCAGTCAACTTGAGCGTCAACCAGTGATTCGAATTCTTTACTACGTTGCGCAGCAACACAGGCGTCGAATCGATCACGTTCATCACCACATCGATATGGCCGTCATTGAACAGATCGCCGAACGCTGCACCGCGCGCCGAGACGACAACTGCCAGTCCACTGCCCGTAGCCGGAGCAACCTCTTCAAACTTCACCCCATTCCCATTACGAAACAACAACGGCCGTTGCGCCCAGGTTGTGCCCCAATCCTGCCGGTCCACGCCTGGATAGACGTGGCCGTTCGCAAAGAAAACGTCTAGCAGGCCGTCGTTATCGTAATCGAGGAAGCCCGTTCCCCAGCCCAGAAACGGAATCGTCACATTGGCAAGTCCAGCCGAAAAACTCACGTCTGTAAAGCTGGCGTCCCCGTCGTTGCGGTATAGAGTGTTGTAGTCGTCGGAGAAATTCGTGACGCAAAAATCGACCTTACCGTCGCGGTTATAATCGCCCACCGCGATACCCATCGAGGCCTGTTCCCGCCCTTCATCGTTCAAAGCGAAACCCGAGAGATAGCTGACGTCTTCGAATGTCCCATCATGTTTGTTGCGATACAGATACTTGGGCACCGAATCGTTGGCAACTACCAGATCAAGCCAGCCGTCGTCGTCCACGTCGACAAAAACCGAGGACAAGCCGTAATAGCCCCTGGGATCGGAGACTCCGGCCTTCAGACTCACATCGGTAAACGTCCCGTCGCCGTTGTTGTGGAAAAGATGATCGCTCTCGCCCGGCAAGCCACGGGGCCCACACATGACCGAGACCCCACGAAACTGACAGAATCCGTGGGGTATGCCGCCTTTGCCCGCGATCGGCGGATTGTCGACATTGAATTTCACATAACCGGGAACGAAGAGGTCGAGAAGACCATCGCGATCGTAGTCGCCCCAAGTCGCGCCAGTGGACCAGCCGCCTAACGTGACGCCGGCCTTCTCCGCAACATCTGTAAACGTGCCATCGTGGTTGTTGTGGTACAGGCGGTTCTTACCAAAATTGGAAACGTAAATATCCGGCCAGCCGTCGTTATCGTAGTCCCCGACGGCTACGCCGAATCCCCAACGCTCGTTCGCCACGCCCGCTTTATCGGTCACGTCCGTGAAGGTTCCGTCGTGGTTGTTGTGGAACAGCATCGCTCGCGGTGCCGGCTCCTTGCCCTGCAGTGCGGGAAAGGTCGAACCGTTCAACAAGTAAATATCGAGCCATCCATCGTTGTCGTAATCAAGGAGAGCAACGCCAGATCCCGGCGTCTCCAGGATTGTACTTTTCTCCGGCGTCCCTGACCTATGACGAAACTTATCGAGTCCCGCAGCCCGAGTTATGTCCGTAAAGACGACCGGTGCTCCATCCACAAAGCCGCCAGCCGTAATCGGACGGGACTGCGCATCCTTGACCGGAGCATGTGCGGCACCGGTACTCTCCCCACTTTGGTGAAGCTGACGCCCGTCCCCCTGGACATCTTGCGGTGAAGCAGAGGGAAGAAACATCAAAGAGATTGTTCCTACGGCCAGCACAATTGCAATGGACCCGAAATAACCGAGTGAAATGCTGGAAAATGCAGGTCCCTTAGACATGGTGGGCAGGGTTTGATCAGCAAATCTTCTCACATAACCGATTTCAAGGTCCAACTCGATTTCGTTGGGAACTCCAAAAGGAACGATCGTATGATCGAGCGGGGTCTATCGCACGGCGAAGGTTGTGATCTAAGAAGCATTCGTGGAGGGCAAACTCGAAGCGCCAGGGCATCCCGCCCGAACCATTTTGAAACGCTCAGAAGGAAAATTTGGTCGCTAGCTGCATGCGTCGTGGGTCAGCAGCACTGACCACTTCTCCAAAATTGGCACTGCTAATGTTGCCATTAACCGCTGCCGAACCGTAAAACTGCGCATGGTTGAAAACGTTGAATGCTTCCAGCCGGAACTCCAACGACTTGGATTCTGAAAAGTGTAGATCTTTGTGTAGCGCCATATCAAAGTTGCAGATTCCGGGCCCGTAGAAGAATCGTCGGGGAGCATCTCCCATCCGGCCAAGCGACGGCAGGCTGAAGAGGGCGGTATTGAAGGCGAGTGCTCCGTTCCTTGGATTTGTGTTCACTTCTAGTTTTCCAGCAGCAACGTTCGGGGTGTCCACGCCATTGTTGTTAATGCCGTTCGGGATCGTTCCCAGCAGAGATGTGTCGTTGTTGTTGTACAGCGTCACAGGAAAACCAGTGGAGAAACGGCTCACACCGGAAAGTGTCCAGCCATCCGTCCATGGATTCTCGCGGCGAAGGATCTTACCGAATGGAAGTTGCCAGTTGTAGCTCACGACGAAGTTGTGACGCATGTCGAAAGCTGAAAGCGCTCGGCGCAAATCGGCATTGATTGGATTTACCGCCTCCGCCAGGCTCGAAGACTCATCGAGCGATTTGCTGCAGGTATAGCCCGCCATGAATTCCAGCGGGCCTGATTTATGACGGAGATTGATTTGCAGAGCGTTGTAATCCGAATTGGCGATTGTCTTTTGGTAGGTGACGGCGGCGAACTGCGAACTGAATGGCCCTCGTGTCCCGGTGACGACCCCTCCCGAAGTCGGGTAATACGTGCCGCTTTCGCCAAAAGGTCCGCAGGTCGGCGTGCCCGGCATAACCTCGCTCGGTTGGCTCAGCCTCAGGCAAAGCGCAGGATTGCCAGGATTTGCGGAAGTGAGTACCAGAAGGTGGTGCGCTTCCGATCCGACATAGCTGAAAGTTACAAACGTACTTACCGACATTTGTCGTTCCAGCGAGAGCGTGTAGCTTTGGGTGTAAGGTGGAACATCGCCATGAAAGAAAGACGGCACCCCGGTGATGGGAAGGTATGGCGACCAGTCGACGCTCGAATTGGGACGACTCGTCGAAGCGCCAAAAGGGGGAAAGCTGAGAGGAAAGCGCTGTCCAACGTTTTGCCCGCTTGCTGCCGTGATAAAGGGAGTGGCGAACAGAGGCGGTGCAAGGCTCGAGTAGGTGTAACCATAAGGCGGATTGGCGCTCATGATACCGGCAGATAATCCTTCGAACGCCGTGTAGAAGAGGCCATAACCGGCGCGAATGGCAGTCGACCCTTTTGCGCCGAAGAGTTTGGCCAGAGGGCCATCGTCGACTCCCGGCGCGTAGGAGATACCAATCCGGGGCGCGAAGGTATCGTACTTCGTGGGGGCAAGTGTGCGAGGGACTCCAGCATCCCCTGGAAAGTCCAATCCTTGCGGCGCTCCCGGGAATACGCGGGATTGCTCGCCCAGCACCAGCGTTTGAAGTTGGTTGTATTTTTCATACCATGGGGAGATCACATCCCAGCGCAAGCCGTAATTCAGCGTGACGTTTGGCTTCAGCCTCCAATCATCTTGTGCAAATCCTCCAAGGTATTTGTTCCGGTTGTAGAACGGCTGAGAGTCACCTTGGGTATAGCTGCTGGGAATACCGAGAAGAAAGTCGGCGAAGTCGACTCCGGTTCCGCTGCCCTGGAAGAGAAAAGAACCATTGAAGATGACGTCGGGATGAGTATTGATCTGGTCAAAATGAAATGCGCCGCCGACCTTCAGGGTGTGGCTCCCAAGGACTCGGGAGAAGTTATCTGCCCACTGGAATGTGTTGTTCGCCTGGGTCAGCCCCGTGGTGTCCACGCCGAAGGTGAAGTCATTGAATGCCACGTTCTCTACACCTTCGATCGCCGGAGCCAGCGTCACAATCCCGGGCGCGTCGGAGGCGTCCACAAAGCCCTGAGACGCCAGGCTCGGGCCGACACCGCCAATCGGCGTGCCGGCGTTGTTGGCGAAGCGCATATAGCTGAAGTGAAATTCGTTGAGAGCATTCGCCCTTAGCGTTTTCGTATCGCTGAGACTCAGCAATTGCGCCCTGCCCAAGGTCATTGCATTGAATCCCGGAACCGTCGCGCCGCCCTGGCCGCTGGGATACGGATTGCTAAGTGAGTAATCGTCGGAAAAGTAGTACGCCGCGACGTCCCCGAACCTGCTGTTGGCGTCGATTCTCAGGGCGGCCTTGTCGTCGCGAAGATCCTCGTTGTATGCCGAGGTGGAGAATGAGTTTCCCGCCTGATTAGGTAATGGGATATACCCAAGTAGTGCCTTGGCGGGCGCCGACCATGCACTTTTCGGAACGTTGAGCGTGGGAAGTACACAGGGAATTACCGCCGTCAGTGTGCAATTTGACGGATAGGTCGAGGCTGGGTTGCCCGCAGCATGCTCGCCCTGCGTGTAGTAGTAGGGTTCTCCGGCGCTCACCGTGTATCCGAGCTTCGGCGTCAGCACTTGGCCGGCCAGCCAAGACCCGCTGACTGTGGTCGGAACACTTACCGACACCGGCCGGCCGTTTTCCGTGATCGTAGTAGTGGTGACAAAGGAGCTTTGCAGGTCGAAGAGGTTGCCGCCACGATCCTCTACAGACGGAACGGAAATCTTTCCCGTATCCACCCCCTGGGTCATGCGAGTTCCCTGGTAGTCGCTGAAGAAGAAGATCTTCTCACGCCGGATGGGACCTCCCAGGGTTCCTCCGAACTGGTTCTGATTGAATTTGGCGCGCTCGGAGGAGAAGTAGTTGCGAGCGTCGAGACTGGTATTGCGAAGAAACTCGAACAAGTCGCCATGAAACTGATCGGTACCGGTCTTCGTCGATACCAGCACTTGGCCGCCGCTGTAGTTCCCATACTGAGCATCGAAGTTGCTGGTCAGAACCCGGAATTCTTGAATCGAGTCGAGATTGGGCACGATGGCCGTGCCCATGTTCACATCCTCTTCTACATCGCTCCCGTTCACGAGAAACCCGTTGGAGGTTTCCCGTTGTCCGCTGATCGATAGATTCCCCGCGTTCAAATCACCGGACGGCGGCGTGCTGGTAACACCACTCATGATCACAGCATTCGGCTGCTGCGAACTTAGAGGAACTATGCCCGGCTGTATGCCGAGGAGGTCGGTGAAACTCCGCCCGTTTAGCGGAACCCCGGTTATCTTGGCTCCGGGAACGGTTTCGCCCTGCTGTGTGTCAGACAGGTCGATCTGGAGGCGATCCGCAGAGACCTCAACCGTCGTGCGCTCCGAAATCAGCGCCAGTCGGACCATCAGGTCGACCGGTGACGTGCCATCAATCTGGAGGTCTGGTTGCAGATAAAGCTTGAATCCAGGAGCGTCGACCCGGAGTTCGTAGCTTCCCGAGGGTGGAACGACAAAACGAAATGAGCCATCATCAGCTGTAACGCACCGCTGCCGCCGTGCATGGTCTGAACTCTCAATCGAGACGCTGGCACCCGCGACCACGGCACCAGTTGGATCAAGCACCGACCCGGCAACCGTAATGGTCTGCGCGATTGCTGAGCTGCACAACACAAAGATTGCTATCGGTAGGTATTTTTGTAATCCAAACCCAGAAGCCGGGCATCTTTGATGGCGATACTTCACTACCTCTTCCTTCCTGCCTGCCTGCAGTAGGGCCAAAACCTAAATGAAATTGAAATTCATTTTCATAATCGCAGAACCCGACACTGTGAGGATGTGATTAAAGTCACATGGTTGTGTGCGTTGCCACGGTGCTTAGCACCCTGAGCCAAAAAGTGACGAATCGGGATGCCTTTCCCACCGAGCCGAGCGTGGCTATAATAGCCATGAGCGGAGGAGCAAGCGATGAAGAGCGTCAACGTTGCAGAACTCAAAAACCAGCTCAGTAAGTACCTCACTTTTGCCAGAGGCGGAGAGGAAATAATCATCCGGGACCGTAATCTGCCGGTTGCCAAACTTGTGCCATTTTCTACAGAAGAAAGTACTGAGGAGGAGCTTCTGCTAGTTGCCGCTGGCAAGATGAGGTTGCCCCAGGTAGCCCTAGACCTTGAAAAGGAGCTAGGAATTCCGACGGGACGACTGATTGGCCGAGAGGGCACGCGAGCCCTACTCGAAGAGCGAGAGCAATCATTATGAGCAAACAACCCGCTTTTTGGGATGCAAGTGCGCTGGTCCCGCTCTGCGTCCACGAGTCGTCCAGTCGTCGGGCACATTCTCAACTTCGGAAATTTCTGCCAGTTGTGTGGTGGCGAAGTCTCGTCGAGGTGCACAGTGCGATTGCCAGACTGCATCGACTTGGTAGGCTGAATGATCGAGAGAAGCAAAAAGCCGTGGCGCATCTCGATGTACTAAACCGCGGCTGGAGGGAGATCCTTCCAGGCGATCACGTGCGCGACGTAGCGGTGCGTCTCTTGGGGGCTCACGAACTGCGCGCGGCGGATGGTCTACAACTTGCAGCGGCCCTGACTTGGTGTCAACAACGTCCTGCAAAGCGAAACTTTATATGCAGCGATGACCGTTTGTCGAGAGCTGCCGCAGCCGTTGGATTTACAGTTATGGACCTGTCATAAGGTTGTTCCCGAATGGAACCTGGACACCCGAATTGTGCGCAAGATCTGCCCACACCTTGATCTTTCTAGCCCGAAAATGAGAACGCAATCTTTAGCGTCAAGTTTCTCCGTGGCGCTAGAACCGATTGGAATGCGCGACCATGACTCCGCCAGCAAATCAGAACGGAAGACGCCACTGGTGGAGCGCGAGTTTCCGGATCGCCCGTTCGACATCGAGTTATGGCAGGAGCAGGGAGATGAAACGATCTTTGGCGCCACATTAGACCGAGTGGAACGCGAGGTGAATTTATTAGCGGCACCAGGCCGGGGAAGATGCACTTCTAGAACCCCTCGAACATCGAGCCGGATTTCGGCGATTGGCATTTCGCGGAAAGTGAGAGAAAGCGATGGCAAGTCTTCAACAACGACTCAATGACTTCAAGCAAGCATTCGAGTCCGGCGCTCCGCCATACAATGCGCCGCATGAAGCAATCGAAACAATGCATCGTGCAACAGCCGAGCTCAAGGCCACAGGAATTGAAGACCGGGCCTTGAAGGTGGGCGACCGGGCTCCGAGCTTCACCTCATTCAGTCAGGATCATGTACAGATTAACTCGACCGATCTGCTTCGCCAGGGGCCACTGGTCGTCAGCTTCTTTCGCGGGCACTGGTGACCATATTGCAATATGGAGCTGGAGGCTCTACAACAGATCCATTCTGAGGTGCGAATCTTGGGTGCAGGAATAGTTGTGATCACGCCCGAGCGCGAGCGGTATACGCGCGCTCTGCATAAAAAGCTGAACCTGTCTTTCGATATTCTGACAGATCTGCATCTGAAAATTGCAGAGCAGTTCCGGCTGGTTTTCACGCTGCCGGATTATTTGCGCGACCTTTACAAGTCCTTCGGAAGCACTCTGGACCGATTCAACGATGAGCCGGAATATCGATTGCCGATGCCAGCTCGCTATGTCATCGACAAGGACGGCATCATTCGCGTAGCCGATGTAAACGCGGATTACACGATCCGTCCAGAACCTTCCGAAACACTGAAGCAGTTGCAAGCGCTGAGTGAGGCCGCAGCAGATTAGCAAACAGTTCGTTCACCCCGAAAGGCTTGGTGTGGTCGTCGCCACCAGCATCAAGCGCTTCGATTTTCTGATGCGTTTTGTCGCGGATGGACAGAATTATGATCGGAGTCTGTAGGACGCGCGTGCGCGGCGGCAGAGCTGGATACCTATCGCCAAGTCGGTAATGATCAGATTCGGGGTTCAGTCTTTCATGATCTCCAGCGCCATTTCGCCGGAGTCAGCCACGCGAATATAGTATCCCTGGTCGGAGAGGCTAGTGCTCGTGGGTGATCCGCGGTTAGTCATCGACGACGAGAATGTGTGGCGGATCGCGCACGAGCGGACCTGCTGGGTCACGGATGTGGACTAGTACAAGCTTGTGCATTACTGCAGATTGCACCTCTGTGAGCGTTCTTCCACCACCATTGAACTTAAAATGCCCGGGCAAGGCGTTCCTCAGCGCAATCGCCATCTAATAACGCAGTTGAGCGCCTTCTACGGCTTCGTCAGACCTTCTGTGTTAGGACAGAAGAAGCCGGTCAGTTTCTGCGTCGTAGGTAAAGATTTCGGCATATCGCCCCCAGTCCAGAGCGGTTTCAATTTGCTTTTGCACTTCTTCGTTCGGCATTCGCTCATCGAGAACGTCCCTGAAAAATTCCAATGGCATCGAGCCGTCCGACTTTCTCTCGAGAGCGGTACGAATCTGCTTCAGGAGCCCCACGTGGGTGAGGGCGGCCTCGCGGAACAGCGTCCTGCGTGTGGCTATGTCGGCTGTGACAAATACCCTTCCGGCCTCCGTGATCTCCATGTCTCCTTGAACGGACTTGGCAAAGCCTAATAGCACCGCTTCCTCGACGATCGGGAACAGATCGTCTACCTCCATGACAAGGTTTTCAGCGAGGTGGTAAAGGTCTTCTCTTCCACCGCGATCGTTCAGGAGTTCGAGCAAGCCAGCCATGCCTCCTGGCTTGGCGTGCGGCAGTCTCTGAAAGAGCAAGTCCATCGGTTGCTGGTTTCGTGCCAGCGGCCCCACTTCCAGTTCAGGCTGCGTCATGATTTTGTAGATGTAATCCACATAGACCAGGAACTCGGCAGACTTGCGGTTCCTCGGCCGCGCAATCGAAATGCGGAAGTCGGTTCGGATGCGAGCGGGGTTGCGGTCGAGAATGATGACGCGATCGGCCAAAAGCACCGCCTCTTCAATGTTATGGGTGACGAGAAAGATGCTGCGCGTGGGAATTCGCTTCTTCAGCCACAACTCTATCAGTTCGCCACGAAGGCTTTCAGCGGTGAGAACATCGAGTGCTGAGAAGGGTTCGTCCATGAAAAGGATCTCCGGCTCGACCACCAGGGCACGGGCAAAGCCAACTCGCTGCTTCATGCCGCCCGAGAGCTCCTTAGGAAACGCGGTCTCAAATCCCCTGAGACCTACTGAATCCAGGGCACTGCCTGCTCGGCGCTGGCGCTGCTCGGTGGGTACCCCGCGGGCCTCCAACGGCGCCTCGACGTTCTCAATCACAGTGAGCCAAGGGAACAAGGCGAAACTCTGAAATACAATCGCCGTGTTGGGCAGGCATTCCACGAGCGGGCGCCCATGCCATAGCACGACCCCAGCGGATGGCTTCGTCAGTCCTGAGAGGATTCGCAGCAGCGTCGATTTACCGCTTCCTGACGCGCCGAGAAGTGCGATGATGACGCCGGATTCGATGCTCAAGTCGATGGGAGCGATGACCTGGATCTCATGTCCGTCCGGTTGCTTGAAACTCTTCGCGACTTGGCGCGCCTCGATTATTGTCTCCTCGGCCGAAACTTGAGCGGCGGGGCCGACAGCGGCGGGTCGGGACACAGCAGTTGGCGCTGCTGCAAGCTCGTCCATGAGCCGTTGCCAGGCCTCCTCCGGCAACTCGTCGAAGAAGCGCAATCGCTCCGTGGCGTCGAGGCTGTCCACGACAGCGCGCATTTCTGCTAGCGGGATCGAGTGCAAAAGGACATAAGCGTGATAGTAGGGGAAGCGACTGACTAAGGCAGCCGCGAAGTTAACAGGCAAGAGACGGAACAGAGTCTGTTGTTGCTCGAAGGGCAGATCCTCACACAGTTCCGCTGCAGCAACGGGATCGAGCTGCTGAAAAATTTCGACAGCCTGCTCGACGCGCCCCTGCCTCATGAAATCACGTATGGCTTGGACCTCTGGGGTCGGCATGAGTTCTGTGGGCGGAAGGGTCAACCCGGCGCTAACTGTGGCTCGCTGTATTCCGCAGGGTCGGAATAACCCATCGACCACTACAGGAATTCTGTCAGCTTGTTTCGGACTTTGACAACTGCCATCGAGAGTTGATGTCGTTACAGAAGTCGAAATTTGAGTGAAATCTGATTGCAGCAGTTACGGCGGCTGAGCGCCTTTTTCGCGCACGGTCAAGTTCGTGATAACATTCTGGCCGTGCCATTGGTTTTGGCCAGCAGATTCAAGGCTTTGGTTCTGGCATTGCCAGTCGTGACGGTGCTTTCTGCTGTACTGTACGTGACGGGCAAACACGGATGGACAGCATTCGTCGCGTTTATCGCCGCTCTTTGGCTGTTGCTAAAGATTGGCGCACACTGCGGTTTGCTCATTTCGAGGCAGAAATAGCACAGCACGGTAGGATCCCTCCCACAAAACAAGCGGTAAATGGCCGCAACTCATACAACACAAAGTCAATCCCCAGCAGCCCGTAACTGGCAAAATATCTCGATTCCAGAATCTTCCCGCAAGGATTTTGCGCCTTATCGCCTCATTACGTCATTTGGAGTCTAGTTCTTTTCCTTCTCCCCGCGACAACAGATTGCCCTTACGAACTCTTTATGGAAACTTTATCCGAAATTGACGTCGTTTCGTCTTCAATCGAGTCTGGACGATCAGTCGTACGCGAACACTCCAAGTCAGTCGGGGGGCACAATGGTTGCAGTCACCGCAATGACCGCGTTGTGCACTATAGGAGTTGGGTTTTATCTTCGCTTCCTGATTGCCTTACTTCATGAGTCCAAACGTCGTCGCATTTGTTACCTGGTTCGCTTGCAAGCCGCCGCAATTGAATGCGGAATTCCAGATGAGCAAGACATAAGGGTATCGCTTCCCCCAGCTGCGTGACCTGTACCGCATGGAAGGAGGCTCAAATGACTCCGCGAGGTGCATTCCTCCTCTTCACGGTCACAACGATTGTCCTTGGAATTGCGACCTTCGCACAGAAATCCTCTGTTCCGAAGCAGCCGACCAAAGATTCACTGGCGCAGCAAAAGGTGACGGAGTTGCTCCTCCTAATGGATACGGACAAAAACGGAAAGATATCAAAACAAGGGTGGATGAAGTTTATGGAGGCCGAATTCGACAAGTCGGACAGAGACAAAATAGGGGAACTCGACCGAAAAGAACTCTTGCAATCGGACATCTCTATCCGTCACGTGCGTACTTGGGCCCTAGTAAAGTGACATGCATCCGAGAGCAAAATCTTCCTACGCGCGTGAAGAGGATGCCTCAGGTCGGTTGGGGGGCGTTGAATGGCAGGATTCGACCAAGCGATTCTTGATTACATCTGCCAGAAGCTCCGGGAAGGTGTGAGCGACAAAGCGATCATTGAGGAAGTGACCGACTGGACTGACCCATTATTTACGCCGATATGCGGAGACGTGGGCATAGCCGCCGACTACCTTAAGCACGCTAAGTCCGAAGGCTGTCAACCGATCACTCATTTCCGACATGATTGAAAAACTTGTCTGAGTGAACGCGCTTCGTAACCGCCCGCGATACCCAGTGGGGTGATGGATCTGATTTCGACTGGCCCGAAGCGTGCCCCGCGGAAGAAAACAGTAGCAAGAATGATTCGAGCTGACCAAAAGAAAAAAAGAAAACACCTGAAGCAGAACTGTAGAGCTAGAATTGCTCAGGTAGGTCAGACCTCAGCAGCTCTTTTTTTATGATCTATGCTTCCATTTTAGTTTTTGTCGCGGTGGCGTTCTGGCGTGCTGGTTGGCGCAAGGGTCTGGAAATCAGTGGAATCTCTTTCCTCATCTGCCTTATCTTTGCGCTGACATTTTCAACCAGCATCTGGGATGTCCCTCGTAATCTTTGGTACGCCCTGCACGTGATGCTTTACTTTCCCCCTTATGTCATCAGGCATCCGGCCCAATGGCTTAATCTGGTCACTCCCATCGCCATCATGGCAGCCATTTGGCTTTTGTTCATCGCGCTGCGAAGACTGCGAAAAAAGCCAGCAACAGAGGATGAAGATACTCTCGGCTGACGGGGCTACGCACGTCCAACCCACACATCACCCGTGCTCGTGGTTTGCCGTAATATCGATTTCAGTGATCTATGAAGTCATCGGCCTTGTCAACGGAAAAATTTGCACACATCTCCTGTTAGATCCGGAAGACTGTCAAGGGCGCCCGCAAGGGCGTTCATCTCGACCCTTGACAGTCTTGCCGGATCTCTCACAATTGCGCGCGGGAACGAAGCGAAGCGCATTTCAGTGGAGCTTCGTTCCCTGGTGGAAGGGTTTTGTTTCTTGGCTTCTGTTTCCTCGGTTTGGAGAGGAAGCGAATGGCAACCCCGAAACACACCGCTTCCCGCTTTTCTAAACTTTTGCGCCTTGCGCCTCGACCAAAAGGCTCGCTTGTAATCTTCAGGGTCGGAACTAACTCAGCCCGACCCAACCCTCTATTCGGCCCACAACTTCGACCATGATTAAAAAATTCAGACTCCCCTTTTCAAGGGAGTGGGACGCTCAATCAAATTGTCGGTGATTGACTGCACACCATTGAGTGTACCGAGCTATCCCACGTGCGAACCGAACTTCTTCAGCTGCTGATAATCCCATCCTTTGCGCCACATCCAAAACAGCCGCACCGCCAACTTTCGGGCTCGCCACTTTGGCGATGAGTTGGTTGCGTCGCAGGCTCAGATGCGCATATTGTCGATGCCACTGTTCCTCGCAACGAGCCACGCTTTGCGCCGACTGCCCGAGTAAGAAGCGCAGCAGCTTATTGCCTTGTTTCGAGATGTGACCCAGTCGCCAGCGTTCGGCGCTGGAGGCCTCGCAAGGAATCAATCCCAGATAGCTAGCCACCTGCTTGCCGCAAGCAAAACGTTCCGGCGTGCCGATGACCAACACGAAAGCCAGCGCCGTAATGGGCCCCACTCCCGGATGGGTCATGAGCAATTTCACTTCCGGCATCCGCTCGGCTTCTTGCTCGATCGCCGGGCTCAGTTCGTCGATGTTGGGATCGAACTGGTCCAGTAACTGCAATAATTCTTGCCGGCGTCGAGTGGTTCAGGGCATGAGCGCTAGCGACTCGAGCTGTTGCCGGCCCTTCTTTGTCCACAGCCCTTTCTTGCGCCGTATCCCTTCATTCATGGCCACGGCCTGGAGCTGATTCATGACTCAGGTTCTCATTCCCACCCAGCGGTGCCGGTGCCACACCAGCTGCCGTAGATCCCGATTCTCCGGAGTCGGCGCCCAGATGCGAGGAAAATCATCTTTCAGCATCAGCTTGCATCCCGCCGATCGTTCTTCTGCTTGCGCACCTGCTTGGCTCGGATCTGCGCCGGATCGCCGATCCATATTTCAAACTTGAGCTCGGCCCACAAGCCCTCGAACCAGCGCGAGTGTCCCGTGGCCTCGATTTCCACCCGTACTTGTTTCCCTTTCCACTCGCGATAGAACTGCTCCGCCTCCGCGCGATGTGTCAGCCGCCGTTCTCCGCATTCTCCCGTTTCCGTGTCCACCCCAGCGATCTGCTGTACGCTCGGGTGATAATCGCAGCCTATAATTAGCATTGTCGGTCTCCTATACCGAGCCCTTGGTCGTTTCGCTACTACCCCGCCGGCAGGTGAAATACACTGCTGAAGTGTGGCGATTCTCTGAAAGACAAGTAGGGTGGCTTTCTCTAAGCTCATTCGGGAACAAGATATCTGGGCCGGGATAGCAGTCGCGACGCTTGACCCCATGTTTGAACTGGTTAACAGACCGCAGTGGCCGCCAAAAAGGCCGGAGCGCAGCGGGTTTCTTGCAATATTAGTCTTCTGCATGACGGTCACAATCGGTTTTGTGACTCGTGACCACATATTCATTAACCCAAAGCACTCTGAATCAAAGAACGGTGATGGCTCGGATCAGGCTGACGGAAGTCACAAGCGTTTGGGAACGCCAGATGTGGTGATCAAAACTTGGCAGGTGATTACCAACGTGCCCGCACCGAAGCGTGCACTCAAGTGTAGATGTCATATTGATACTCAGATCGCAGGTCACAACATCGATCACCACTCCAGTCAGTTCGCCATGTGCAAGCTTGTTTCGCACACCGATCAGGAATGGCACCGAGGCTTTTTTGATGGTCGAGGAGCTCTAATCCGGTGGCACTGCACCGAACAATAATGTTTGAAGACAGATGGCGAAGGGCATTCCTCAAAAGGACTTTCTGCTTCAGAGACCTCGAAAAGAGTTTGCCACAGACACGCCTGTTCCGCGGCAATTGACTTCCGGATTACCCAGAACCTTACAGCACTCGACCGGGACCTAGCAGAACGTTCACCGACCGCGATGCTCGGAAAGAGGTGTGGGAGGACATGACGGTGAAGAGCACCCAAAGTTTTACAAGCCCGCCGACGTGAGAAAATAGCTATTCGGTGTCATTTACGGATATACCCGGATAGATCGATAGATCCATGGAATCTCCGATTCAGGACCTTCGGCACGGTATTCGGATGTTTTGGAAAACCCCAGGCTTTACTGCCGTTGGGGTAATCACTCTTGCGTTGGGAATTGGAGCGAACACTGCGATTTTCAGTGTTCTCAATGCCGTTATGCTCCGGCCGCTTCCCTATTCAGACCCTGGACGTCTGATCCGGTTATTCGCAACAGATTCGAAACAAGGAGTCATTGATCGCGCGATTTCGGCGCCTGACTTTGCGGATTGGAAACGCGAAAACACAGCGTTAGAGAACCTAGCGGCAGTCCGGGAACGCGACTTTAGCATAGCCGACCGTAACATTCCCGAACTCGTTCATGGTGCGGTTACCACCGGCAGTCTGTTTCCCTTGCTCGGAATCAACCCTTTGATAGGAAGATCACTATTACCCACCGATGACGGTAGTGGGCCACGGGTCGCGGTTCTCAGTGAGCGTCTTTGGAAGAGACGTTTCGGAGCAGATCCCTCGATAGTCGGTCGCTCCTTGGAGGTTAACGGGGACAGCGTTATTGTGGCTGGCGTCATGCCTGCCGAGTTCGCTCTCCCGGTGAATGCAGACATATGGGTTTCATGTAGATGGACGGTACCAGAATTTCCACTCAAACCTGACGTTAACCCCGCTGAATTGCGCGGCGCCAGCTACCTTGATGTTTATGCTCGATTGCGCCCAGGAGTGACATTAAGACAAGCACAAG
Organism: Candidatus Sulfotelmatobacter sp.; assembly: GCA_030037515.1. GTDB lineage: Bacteria > Acidobacteriota > Terriglobia > Terriglobales > Acidobacteriaceae > Sulfotelmatobacter. Next base: position 7,648 of record JASHRE010000084.1, on the reverse strand, counting down.
TTCAAATGGAGACCATCGCATATCGGTTGGAGCAGAGATACCCAGACACAAATTTCGACACAGGTGTGAGGGCAGTCTCCTTACAGGAGAGCCTTTTCGGGAAGACGCAACATACAGTTCTCGTATTACTGGGGGCAGTAATAGTTGTACTGCTCATCGCGAGTTTCAACGTTGCCAACTTGCAGGTCACGCGTGCCCTTCAACGAAGAGTTGAATTTGCTGTTCGCGCATCGCTTGGAGCTACGAAAATTCGATTAATGCAACAAATGCTGACGGAGAGCTTTGTGCTGGCTATTTTTGGCGGTGGACTGGGCGTGATTCTTGCAAGCTGGGCAACTCCAATACTGGCTCGGCTCTCCCCAGCATCTTTGAACAACGCAACAGTCACCACAATGGGCGGTGTCGTGCTGTTGTTCACGGTGGTGGTGTCAATTGTTTCCGGAATTATTTTCGGCGTTGCGCCAGTCTTGCTCGTTTCCCGTATGGATTTGAACGAAGTCTTGAAGGAGGGCGGGGCGGGCGGGTCGGGTGCAACAATCCAACCTAAAGCGCGAACCATGCTAATAATTGGCGAGGTCGCATTATCCTTCGCACTACTGGTTGGTGCAGGGCTGATGTTCCGCAGTTTCATTCGTCTGACAGATGTCAGCTTGGGCTTTGATCCGGAGAACCTATTCACTTGCAACATCTCCCTAGCACCAGCGATCTATCCTGACGATACACAGCAATCGCGGTTTTTTACTCAAGTATTAGAACGAATTGCGAGCCTGCCCGGAGTCGAGGGGGTGGCCGCAACAAACAGACTGCCAATGGCCGGAGGCAATTCGTCCGTCGGTGCGAATATCCCCGGTCGCCCAGCCCGTGAAGCAGTGGCCACTGATTACCGCGCGGTCAGCATGAACTATTTCCGGACTCTACGTATCCCCGTTCTAAGCGGCCGAGACTTCACAAGCCACGATAATCAGACGGCAACTCAGGTAGCGATAGTAAACGAGACTTTGGCGAGGATTTTATGGCCGCATGACAATCCCCTAGGCCAGCGGCTTGTTGTCCGCAAGAAGGAGTTGCAGGTTGTTGGGGTCGTAGGGCTCGTGAAACACGTCAGCCTGGACGAAGCTTCGCGTCCTGAGATGTACACGCCTTATCTGCAGGACGCCTGGCCAACGATGGATTTGGCTATACGAACGACCAGTGATACAAGCTCCATTACTGCCAGTGTTCGCCGTGCTGTGATGTCGATTGAAAAAAATCAGGCAGTTTCAAAGATTTCGAGCATGCAGGACCTAATTGCAAACTCGGCTTCACGGCAGCGATTCGTGATGACGTTATTGGCAATTTTCGCTGGGCTTGCGCTCGTGCTGTCGTTGGTTGGCATGTATGGAGTTATCTCCTACTCCATTGCTCAACGCACCCGCGAGCTCGGAGTCAGAATTGCCCTTGGCGCACGACCCTCAGAAATCTTTAAGCTTGTCCTGTGGGAAGGCTTTCGGTTATCTGTCGCAGGAGTGCTGGCTGGAATCTTCATTGCGCTGACACTGACTCGGGCACTTAAGGCTTTCCTCTACGGTATCAGACCTTCAGATCCGATGACCTTTGTCGCTACCGCACTTATCTTGATACTGACAATAATTATCGCGACTTACTTCCCAGCGCGTAGGGCGGCCAGGGTTGATCCTCTTGCATCTTTGAGATACCAATAACCGGGAACTCTTCTTAGCGCGGCCAGGGACGAAACGAAGTCCTCCAGTGGGACGCACATCCGGATAGTCAGCGTATTCAAATGTTTTTCCATCCTTCGGCTGGAATTGCTTTATCCAATCCAGGAGACTGGAAACGGAAGCAGGAAGCGGGTTCCGCCCGTCTCCATTCAACCACTGTAAACGCCATGCAGGCCGGGGCCATTGCTTGGATCTATCGAGCTGTGAACGGTCACGCACCGGAGTCCCCGCTCCAAATGTTTGGGCCTCTTGAGGGATTACGCCAGCGTGATACCCCGACAAGCTTCGAAACTCCGTAGCTCCTGGCAGTCCAGCAGTCCGGACAACTGATTAAATTCTTCTTTCGGCATCTTACCGTGAAGCCGCTCAGTCGGCCCCAAACCCGTCGAGCGCACAATCCGATATTCGCTCTACTCACACACAGACGCCGAAAGAGATTGCGAACGAGCGGGAACGCATTCAGGAAACGCTCGATGCTCATCAAAGTCTTATGTATTCTTTGAAGCGGGGGAACAACATCTATGTTGAAGCTGACGCAGCCTGCTCTCTTATCTTCGGTGCTCTGCCTATCCATTCCTCTTGTTGCGCAGACGATCCCATGCGGAGCCGCGACCGATGCGAAGGTGCGCGGCATCATGGCACAGACAGGCGCGAATGGTATGGCTGTGGCCGTCATCGACCATGGCGAAGTTGTGTACGTACAGGCTTATGGAATCCGCGATGCCAAGGACGGCCCGCTGACAACCGATACCGTCATGTATGGCGCGTCGCTCACCAAGCCGGTTTTCGCCGACACGGTGATGCAGCTGGTCGACTAAGGCAGGCTCAACCTCGATACGCCCAACGCCTCTTATCTCGACAGGCCATTACCGAGCTACGGTCCCGATCCCGTCTTTCCCGACAATTACGGTCCATACAAAGACCTCGCCACTGATCCTCGGTGGAAAGAAATTACGCCGCGGATCTGTCTCACGCACTCCACGGGATTCAGCAACTTCTGGTTCTTAGAGCCGGATCAGAAGCTGCACATCCACTTCGATCCCGGCACCCACTTTAGCTATTCGGGCGAGGGCTTCATCCTTTTGCAGTTCGTCGTCGAGCATGGCCGCAAAGCGCAGGGCCTCGGACTCGATGTGGGCGACCTGACCCACGCAAACTTCGTGCGCGTAGGAATGACGCGCACAAGCCTGACATGGCGCGAAGGCCAGGACCCAGACGCCGCGGACGGCTGGAACGACCGGGGTCAGCCCCAGCCTCACTCCAAACGCAGCAAGGTGCGCGCAGCGGGCTCAATGAACACTACAATTTCTGACCTGGCGAAATTCACCGCCGCTCTTGTGCGCGGTGACGGCCTCTCGTCTGCATCCCGTGCCGAGATGACCAGGCCTTCGCTGCACATTACTACACGCACTGAGTTTCCCCTCTTCCTGCCGGATGTGCCCGCGAGCGAGCAGCGGAAAGACCTGTACGCCGGCCTGGGCGTTATCGCCTTGGTCGGTCCGCAAGTGCACGGTTTTTCAAAGGCGGACACGACAATCAGACCGTCAACACCATGGTCTGCATTGAGAAAAGCCAGCGTTGCGTTCTGATCTTGTCGAACGATGTTCGTTCCGAGGCAGGTTTCGCTGATCTGGTCAGATTCGTCCTGTGCGATACAGATGTGCCCTACGACTGGGAATATGGACACTACGCAGGGAAGTCGTGATTTACCGGGAAGTTTGCGTGAGTTCGGGGCCCCAATCGCGGGCTCATTCTCAACTGATCTGCTGAAATTTCTTCCAGTAGCTCGAAAGAAGTCGAAACTTGGGTGCTATCGCCATCTGATTCAATAGTTGACCCAGCCTCGGGTAAACTGCCCCTTGTGACTGCAATTCGAATTCCCTGACTGTCTCAAAGTCTGCAGGACATTCGGCACGTATGCCGTTCGCCCTTCGATCGCCTGGCTTCAGGGTAAGCCACAATTCTGACTCTTGCTTTGGGAATTGGCGCGAACACGGCCGCCTTTTCAATGTCAACACAGTGCTGTAAAAACTCCTCGGCTATCCGGAACCCGATCGCATCGTCCAATTCCGGCTGAAATCAACGGAAGGAGCAGTACCGAGCGCCTCGATTCCCGATCTTCTGTTTTTGGATGCAGCACGCCGAGGCAGTTGACGATATCTCGGCTGACGACCTGGGCGAAGCTGTGTTCGGCCTGACGAGCGGCATACCTGATAGAGATTCACGGAGCCCACGTCACTTCAAACTAAGGCTTGCGCCGACCGCGGGATGTTTCGAGCTACCCAGCATGCGAGCCGGCGGCGCTGGGCTGCTCAGCTTGCGCAGCTTCCAATACAGCCGCACCGCCAAGGTCGTTGTTGTGGATCGATTAGATGGCGGGTGGAGGATCGAGAAATTGATTGAGCGCCCTCCCTCCGCTCATGCGGGGGAGTTCGAAGCTTGAATCATGCCGCCTGCCGAGGCACCGCGCGGCACGAAATAGTATCTGAACTCCGCCGACCCGAAGTGCCCTGAATGCTCCGCCCACTGAAGAGCGACTGGCGCCTTTGATCATTGGCAGACTGGGGCTGTTCTCCCCGAAGTGAAATACGGATTATTTGGCTGCTCGTCGAAATCGGAAGTGTCATTGACCGCTTTCGAGAAAGTCTGGCCACCGGAGACCTCAATTCCAGTCGAGAGCCGGCGATCCAGTGAGACCGACAGCCCGAGCGTCCACGGTTTGATAGGCGTTGATGAGGCCGACTGTGGCCGGGCAACAGGTGAAAGCTTTTCCGGTTGCGCACCGACGGAACTAATTGTACGATCGTCGCCACTCTTGCACGGTGCCAAGAGATTGTGTCTACATCCTTCCCCAAATCTCCGTTCCAAGCACCAGTCGACGAAGAAAAGCTGGGGAATGGAGGGCGGGGTGTGAAAGTACTTTTGCGACTGCGGTGAATTTATGAAGAAGGTCAGCGTTGTGTTAGCGATTGCAGTCCTGACTCTGGCGTTCACCTCGCGCCACGCGCGTGTGGTTTGGGGAGCGTCAGGCGAATACCTGCTCATCACACAGCCGATCGACGAGGGCCGGTTGGTCACGCTAGCCGGCAATACTCGCCCGGAAGCGAACCGAACAGACGACCGCGGACTCGAGCCGGACGACTTTGCCATGAACCATATGCTGTTGCAGTTGAGGCGCGCGCCCCAACTGGAGCGCGAGTTCGATGAATACATCGATTCACTTACCAACAAATCATCGCCCAACTTCCGACACTGGATGATGGCAGAGGAACAGGGAGAGAAGTACGGTCTGGCGCAGCAAGACATCGATACTATTACGGGTTGGCTCGAATCCCACGGTTTCACCGTAGGGTACGTCTATCCGAATCGCATGGTCATTGATTTTTCGGGTACTGCCGGGGAGATCCGCGAGACGTTCCACACTGAGATTCACCAATTGGAGGTGCATGGCCAGCAACACTTTGCCAACATGAGCGATCCCCGCATCCCGTCCGCGCTGGCGCCGGCTATCGCCGGCGTCGTCTCCATGAACGACTTCAAACCGCACGCCATGATTGAGCCCCGAAACAGCTACACCTTCGCCGGGTGTGGCTCCGACTGTTATTCGTTGGTGCCAGCTGACTTCCAAAAGATTTACAACCTGTCACCTTTATATAGCGCAGGCATTACGGGGAAGGGGATGACCGTAGCGGTTGTCGAAGATAGCAACAGCTATGACAGCGATTGGGCTACGTACCGGAGCAGGTTCGGCCTGACGAGTTACGGGGGAACTATGACCACGGTACACCCCGACAAGGCGGGGAACTGTACGAATCCTAGCACCAACTCCTCCGATGCCGAAGCTTCCCTGGACGTCGAAATGGTGACCGCGCTTGCTCCGGCCGCGCACGTGGAACTGGCCTCGTGCGCCGATACCAATACCTCTTTCGGCGGCCTATTGGCGATCGAGAACTTGATAAGCGCCGGCAGCCCGCCCCCCGTGCTCAGCATGAGCTATGGGCTCTGTGAGGTGATCAGCGGAGCCAGTGCGAATGCTGCGTTTAACTCGGCGTTTCAGTCGGCAGCGGCGGCCGGCGTGTCCGTGTTCGTTTCCGCCGGCGACTACGGCGCCTCGATGTGTGCGCCCGATTTCACCGATGGGGATGAGTGGGCATACCCTGGGATTGGAGTTACGGGTTGGGGCGAGACGGTGTACAACGTAGCCGTGGGTGCAACCGATTTCGAAGATCTTTACAATGCCTTAGAAGGCGGTGCTCCGCAGAGTACCTATTGGAACTCGACCAATTCCTCAACATACGGCTCCGCCAAGTCCTACATTCCGGAGATGCCGTGGAACGATTCTTGCGCTAGCTTTCTGATATACCACGTTGAGGGCTACAGCGCGCCGTACGGTAAGAGCGGCTTCTGCAACAGCTCCATCGGAGAGAGCGATTTCCTCAGCACGGTTGCCGGGAGCGGAGGACCGAGCGACTGCGCAAAAGGCGCCGGTAACAATAGTTACGCTTACGTCGAGAACACAACGTGTACAGGCTATGCCAAACCTTCTTGGCAATCGGGCATCTTTGGGAACGCGGCGGATGGAGTGCGTGATATTCCCGACGTGTCGCTGTTTGGCGCCAATGGCGTATGGGGACACTTCATCACCATCTGTTTCTCGGATGCGAGCCAGGGCGGTGTGCCTTGTACGGGAGCGCCAAGCGGCTGGTTCGGGGTCGGTGGAACGTCAGCCGCTGCCCCCGAGATGGCCGCCATTCAATCCCTGGTGGACGAGAAATGGGGTATCCGGGCGGGAAACCCCAACCCGATATACTACGCAATTGCCAAGAAAGAATACGGCACGAGCGGCGACCCGACTTGCTATTCGATCAACGAGACAAAGGAGGGTTCCGCCTGCGTCTTTCACGACCTCACCGAGGGCGACAACGACGTCGACTGCGTCTACAACGGGAGTGTGTTTCACGCCGATTGCTACCGCCCCTCGGGTACTTACGGCCCACTGGGCACACAAGCCATCAGCAGCCTGAAGCTGAAGGCCGGCGGATCTGGCTTCACGAGCGCTCCGACTTGCACAATTGACGCTCCCGCTAACGAGTCGAAGTACCTGTCTCCTACCGGCAGCGTGATTTATGCAGGCGGGACACGGGCGACCTGTACGGCCACCATCAACGCAACCACGCACGTGGTCAGTGCATTGAAGCTGACGAATGCGGGGAAGGGTTATACCGGCGTTCCTATCTGCACTCTTTCAGGCGGCGGTGGAACGGGAGCGACTTGCATGGCGGTGATCGCGCCTACTGTTGGAGCAGAGACCTATCAGCCCTCTTTTGGGGCTACACCCGGCTGGGATATGGCTACGGGTATCGGCAGTGTCAATGCATATAACCTCGTCTTCGATACGGCCTGGTAAGAAAGCAAATTACCGGGAGCAGAAAGCCCGCGGTCAGGCTGTCAAACATGTCTACCTTTATCCGCTGGGGCGCAACATGCGGCAGCGCCTGTGTGGTGGTTAAGATCGAAGAGAACTCCTATGGCAGCCAAAAACAGCGCGACCTCAGCCGCAATCTACCAGCTTAAGGTCACTCTACTCAGGACGAAGATCGGGCGCCGACTGTTAGTGCCCGCAGATATGACTCTGGCGCAATTGCACGACGTGCTGCAGGTTGCGATGGGGTGGGAGGACGGCCATCTGCATGAATTCAGCGCCTGCGGTCGGCACTTCGGCCCGCCGAATCCAGAAGACCGATTCATGGCTATGGGCCCGATCGAAGATGAACGCAGGGTGCGTGTTTCCAGCGTGTTGGGCAGAACTGGTGCTAAGGCTGTCTACACCTACGATTTTGGCGACAGCTGGGAGCACAGCATTGTTCTCGAGAAACGCCTGCCAGCCGTTTCTAACATGCTCTACCCGATCTGTACGGACGGCCAACTTG
>JASHRE010000783.1 GCA_030037515.1 Candidatus Sulfotelmatobacter sp. | reverse complement strand
GGACATTTTGGAAATGCAACGAATCATTCTTCGCCGCGAAGCCCGTCGCGGACCCACCGGCGCAGTTCACACCGCCATCGCCGACGGCTTTCGCCTGCAAAGGGTCTTCAATAACCGGCACATCGAGACGCTCTTCCGCGATTTCGCGTCGATCAAGTTCTTCCTCGCCCGCGACAATGTGCGGGAAGTGCTGGTGGTCAGGTAAGACTTCGTGGGGCGTGTGGGAACAGCCGCCCCCGGCTGCGCGGCCGAGCGAAGCTCGGCAGCAGCTCATTCCTTCCACGCAATCACTCCCATTCGAAACAAAAAGTGCCGCGAGATCTCAATTCGCGGCGCTGAGCCATTCGTGATGGCGGACGCGATCATCTTCCGCATTTCCGTCGGCACATATGACCGCCGTACTGAAACCTCTCCGTCGTGTCGCGACACGTAGCTGCGCATCAGCGGAAACGCCGCGTAGACCAGCGCCAAATGCAGCGGATGCCGAACCAGATCGTTGATCAGCAGCGCGCAGCGGCAGACGCGCAACGCTTCGCGCGCGAAACGAGCCACTTCCTCCGGTTGCAAATGATGCACAAAGAGATTGCAGCTAACCAAATCGAAGGAATTTTCAGGAAAGGGCAGCGCGAGAGCGTCAGCAACCACCGAGCCACCGCCGGAAGGCAAATGTGAACGTCTGATGTCCAGCAGTGTGGGTTCAAGTTGAATCCCCTGCGGCGCCAGTCGCTCAGCCGCAAGCCTGGGAACTTCGCCGAATCCGGCAGCAACTTCGAGGACGGAAAGCTTTTTCTTGCCAATCCCTGAAGCGACGCGCTCAATCAGAGCGCGCGTGGTCGAAACCCCGCCGAAGCGGCGATTGATCGAACTCAAATCCTGCAGCGACTTCGCCACTTCCTCAGCAGGACAATCATCGCAATCAAGCAGTTCCGGATTATCGACCCGCCGCATATGTGTGCCAAGAATCTAAACCGAGCTGCCGCGCCAAGTTGTCAAAAAAGCAAAGTTGTCAAAACTGAGGGTGCCACCTTGGCCGGTTCGCCAAAAGTGGGAAAGTACGCCGTCGAAATGTTCACGGAATCACTTACACTTCCGCCAGCTCTTCTTCCAACAACTGCTTGTTGTAGAGATCGCTGTAATAACCGTTCAGAGCCAGCAACTCTTCGTGCGTGCCGAGCTCGACGATGCGGCCGCCGTGCAGAACGGCAACGCGGTCGGCGTTGCGGACGGTGGAGACTCGATGCGAAATGAAAATTGTGGTCCGTCCCCGCATCACCTCGCGAAGGTGATTCAAGATCTTGTCTTCGGTCTGGGTGTCCACGCTCGACAACGCGTCATCGAGAATAAGAATCCGCGGACTCCGGATCAGCGCCCGCGCTATTGCGGTGCGCTGCTTTTGTCCTCCGGAAAGGGTAATTCCGCGTTCTCCGACGAGCGTTTCGTAGCCTTCCGGAAAGCTTTCGATGTCCTCAGCTATGTTCGCCGCCTCCGCTGCGTTGCGAACACTTTCCCGCGTCCCCGAGTCGACGCCGAGCGCGATATTCTCGTGGAGGCGCTCGCTGAACAGGAAAGTTTCCTGCGGGACAAATCCAATGCTTCTCCGCAGCGACGCCAAGGAATATTCGCGAATGGGCCGTCCATCAATCAGCACCATTCCCGGCAGCGCGTCGTAGATGCGCGGAATCAGGCTGACCAGCGTGGTCTTGCCCGATCCGGTCGGACCGACAAGCGCCAAGCTGCTACCGGCCGGAATTCGCAAATTGATGTCGTCGAGAACCCGCGTTCCGTCATAGGTGAACTTCAGCCCACGGAACTCGATCTCGCCTTCAATTTCGCGATCCTGCGCGGGCGATTCGTCCTGGATCTCCGGTTTCTCCAACATGATTTCATTCAGTCGCCCGAGCGATGCGGTTCCACGTTGAAACAGATTGATGACATAACCCAGCGCGATCACCGGCCATGTGAGCTGCATCATGTACGTGCTGAACGAGACAAATTGCCCGACGGTGATGTGATTGCTCAGCACCTCCCGCCCGCCTAGCCACAACACCAGCACAACTGCGCAGCCGAGCATGAACTCCAGCGTCGGCCACAGCATCCCCATCAGACGAACCAACCTCAAGCTGCGTCGTATGTATTCGTTGTTCTCGCGTTCGAAGGCCTCGATTTCCGCCTCCTCCTGCACGTAGGCGCGAATCAGGCGCGCCCCGGAAAAGTTCTCTTGCGCCCGCGCGGAGATTTCCGAGAACATCGCCTGAATTCGCTCGTAGCGGTCATGAATGCGTCGACCGAAATACTGGATCAGGATGCTCGCGAGCGGCAGCGGGAGAAACGTATAGAAAGTCAGCCGGGGACTGATCGAGATCATGAATGCCAGCGCGCCCGCGGTCAGCACCAGCGTGTTAGCGGTGTACATGATCGCCGGACCAAGCAGGTTGCGGACCGCACTCAGATCGTTGGTCGCCCGCGCCATAATGTCGCCGGTGCGGTGGCGCTGATAGTACGCGTAGGAAAGTTTTTCCAGATGCCCGAACACATCATTGCGTAGATCGAATTCAATGTCGCGCGAAATGCCAATCACAGTCCAGCGCGTGAGGAATTGAAAAATCCCCTTGAAGAGGGCGATCGCCAGCAGCATTCCGGAATACTGCAGCAGCTTTCGGCTGGTCACGCCACTCTCCAGCGCCTGCGCTGCATCGCCCAGCACAAGGGGAAAAAGAATCCAGACGCCGTTGGTCAAAAAGACGCAAGCCGTCCCCGCCAGATATCCCCAGCGGTAGCGCTTCACATACGGCAACAGTGGGCGGAGTCTCTTCGGGAACATTCAGCTCAGTAGATGAAATTCTAGCAGGCAGGGTGCACGCTTGGTTCGTGTGGCGCGAACGCTCCCCTCCGCGCGCGGATTTGTGTAGGAGCGCCCGCAGCCAGCCCTGAGCGAAGTCGAAGGGTCCGCTCCGCGGCCGAAGCGAACGCGCCTACTTCGCGCCGGTCGCGCTTGCCATCTGGCAGGAATCTTTTCTCTTTGCCCGTCCGCGTTCCGCAACGGCGCCAAGAAAATCCCGGCCAAAGGCGGCGACCAGAAACACGGCCACGATTACGCTCCAGGCCGCGAAAAAGAGCCATCCGATTTCAAAAAGATAGGAGTCAACGACTGACATGTACTTCTCGTCCGGCGGGCGCGAAAGATCTGGGAGTACGTCCACGCGCCTGCCAAAGAAATCCCTAGGAAAACCGCCGCTTGCTACTGCGCCGGAGGAGCCGACCCAGCTTCCTGCTGCACGTGCTGTTGCATGCGTGCTTCGCGTTCGGCTTCCATCTGCTTCAACTGCGTCTGCTGATCAGTCGTGAGCAACTGGTACAACTGGTGATGCAACTGCGTCTCGGCGATGGTCAGCTGCGACTGGATCTGCGCCTTCTGCGCGGCCAAGGTCTGCACCTGCTTGGCATCATAGTTCCCCTGCGCCTGGTCCCGGAGCTGCTGGTCGATCTGGCGCTGCTGTCCCATCAGCGCCTTAAAAGTGGGCTTCGAATTGTTCAGTATCGTCTTCGCCTGGCTCTGCTGGTCCTCGGTTAGGTTCAGCGCCTTGGTGAAATAGCTCAGCATGTGCTCTTCGCCCATCATGACGCCGGGACCGTGCATGGGAGGTCCCGCTGGTGTTAGAGCCTCGGTAGACTGCGATCTGGCGATGGCCGTTCCTGCCAGAACAGCCAGCCCGGCGACCAACAAGCGAATGCGAATAGATTTCATGGCGAAGCTCCTGATGAATTCTCGGAAGGCCGAAACCTCGGTCTACGCATATACCAACACAAGTCGAGATAAAATGGCCGTAAAAAGTGAGTCAACCCGAGTAAAGTTTTGTCAATGGCGCCTGGCGCGGCGCTACCACCACTCGTCCGACTGCAGAATCTTGGAGCTTTTGCAATTCTTTACTTCTGTGCATTTTCTCGATGGTGCACAATGATTGGAGTTATGGAACGCATTCTGGTCATCGATGACGACGTCGAGCTCTGTCATCTGGTCGGCGAATATCTGCAGGCCGAAGGCTTCGCGACCGACTTCGTGCACGACGGTGAGAGCGGGCTTAAGAAGGCAACCCAGAACGAATACCTACTGGTCGTTCTCGACGTGATGCTGCCCGGTATCAACGGATTTGAAGTTCTGCGCCGGATTCGCGCGACCTCACGCCTTCCGGTGCTCCTGCTCACAGCACGTGGCGAGGATGTCGACCGCATCGTGGGGCTGGAAATCGGTGCCGACGATTACCTGCCCAAGCCGTTCAACCCGCGCGAACTGGTTGCGCGTATCCGCGCAGTCTTGCGCCGCACCCATGGTGATGGCACTGGATTACCCGCCGCGCCCGATATCGTGTGCGTGGGCGATGTCGAACTCGATCCCGCCACTCGGACCGTTCGTCTCGAGGGCAAACCCGTCGATCTGACTTCCGTCGAATTCAATTTGCTCGAAGTTCTCCTCCGCGAAGCCGGCCGGGTAGTCCCGCGGGAGCGCCTGGTGAACGCTGTACTCAGCCGAAAGTTTTCCCCCTTCGACCGCAGCATAGACATGCACGTCAGCAAGGTCAGAAAAAAGCTCGGCGATAGCGACAACGACGAGCATATAAAGACGGTTCGCGGTGTGGGCTATATCTTCGCGCGTCCACGCGAAAAAGCGAAGGTTTAGACTAGTATTGGTATCGCAAGCGGAGCAGAATCGCCGCGGTGGGCATTTCTGTGTGATCCGGCCATCTTGGGTTGCGCTGGTGGTGCGGTACGAGCGGCCAAGCTGAGCACGAGATATGAAAACCCTGTTCCTTCGAATCTTCATTTCGTTCTGGGTTGCGCAGGCGCTGATCATCGTGCTTGCCGTACTGATCACTCTCACCCTGCGGCCACGCACTTCCACCTGGGAATCGCTTCGCACCACTGCGCTCAACGATGCCGTTGCGGCCTACGAAGAAGGAGGGAGCGCGCAGCTGCGCAAATATTTCGACGAGTTGGACGCAACCCAACATGTCCGCGCCTATTTGTTCAATGAGGAAGGCACGGAGCTTTCGCATCGCACGCCGCCCGATTGGGCGATCCGAGTCGCTTCCGGCCAGCCGCGTGTCCCACGCGATGGGTTTCTGATTCCCGCCCCGCCGATTCAGCGGGATTCCCGCTCGTCTTCCGACGGATTGCACCGCTACACTCTGGTCATGGGTATGCCTCCGGGCCCGCGAGTGTTCATCGGGCCCCACGGCATGCCCATGCGCTGGCTGATCATTGCCGTCATCTGCTCGGGGTTCGTCTGCTACTTGCTGTCCTGGTACTTGACGAAGCCGATCGTCAAACTGCGGGCCGCTGCCAGGAAACTTGCCGCCGGCGATCTCACCGCCCGCGCCGGCGCTCCCGCAAGCAAGCACCGTGACGAAGTTTCCGGGCTGATGCGTGACTTCGACGCCATGGCGGAACGCCTGGAAACGCTGATGAAAGCCCAGTCTCGCCTGCTCAACGACATCTCCCACGAGTTGCGCTCACCGCTGGCGCGACTGAACGTAGCACTGGGCTTGGCGCGGCAGCGCTCGGGCTCAGGCGATGCTGATATGTTGGAGCGCATCGAACTCGAAGCCAGCCGCCTGAACGAACTGATCGGCAGGATACTCACCCTGGCGCGTCTCGAAGACGGCGAACAGCAG
>JASHRE010000083.1 GCA_030037515.1 Candidatus Sulfotelmatobacter sp. | reverse complement strand
TCGGAAGGAATGGCTATGAAACTGCAGTCAAAGGCACGAACGGTTTTGTCTGCAACGTAGACCGCTCGTGGATGGACCAATTCGAAAACAGTCCCGAGTTTTGGAGCCCTAAGAGGCTCGGTCCAGTTTGCTACAACCCGCAGGCTGCCAGGACGTTGCTTCCGATCCTTTTGATCAGGACAAAATTGGCATTGGTTGGCGAGTCGAAAGCTGAAATGAAGGAGGGCATGAAGGCCGCGATCGAGAAAGGAGAACTGCCGGCTCTCGAGCCTGGCGCGATGGCCTATATGCTGTCGAAGCAAGGGTTCCTTAACAGCAAATGCGGGAACTGCGCTCCCCATCTCATGTTTTACGTTGCCGTGAAAAACGCTCACACTTGGGGTGCAGGCGCGCTTGGCTCGGACTTGCCGGTTCTGCTGGCTCCACACTTTAATGGTAATCCGGAGCCAGTGACCGAGTTCATCGTTCCGGTGTCCGAGTGGTCGGACGGAACGCCGGCGGACTCGGGCGATCATACTCACTGACGTCGATCTCGGCGCCAATTCAAGGCATGTCCATGCGAACAAGTTCGGTGAAATCTTAAAGGCTCCGGTCCTGAGCGTTCAGGCAACACGTGCGCGCTGGACGGACAGAGATGGATTTCGATCTCGAACATCGGAATTTTGGCGAAGCGTTGGAATTCCTGCATCCCAACCGGTGATTCGGACCGGGGTATGCGCCTGGACTGCCCGGATCTCTCCAAGTCGCGAGGCACTGTTCGAAAACTGAGCACGCATTATCGAGATCTCCACGATCGCGGGCGGTGACTCCCTAATGCATCGAGCGCCACGGCGACTCGGCGGTGCTCGTGCGCGAGCTTTCAGACTCTCCTCTTGTAGTCGCTGGGCGGAGTTGAAATCGGCCTGTGCGATTGCGAAAATCGCGGCATAGAACAAAAGGCGAGCGCGCATTTTGGGCTGGACCGCGCCCGGTAATTTGAGCAGCCTGTCCAATAATGCACGGCCCTCGGCAAATTGGATTCAGTTGAGAACTCTCGGCTGTTATGCCGGAGTTCCGTCGAACTATAACGGGAACAGCCCGAAATGAGGCAGGACTTCAGAAGGAACTGGTGTTGTACTGTGTGCGACATGATTACGGCACTCGGGTTCTGACTCGCACTGGAAACCTCGCTGCCGTCATGCGTACGATGGGCCATCGCGATGTGAGAACTGCGACCCACCATCAAGACCCAGAATTGGAGCTGGTGCGTGCCGCCCTCGACCACGAAGAACGGGTTGGCCCAATCGAAACGCGAGTGCGAGCAGCAGAAACTTCCGGCAACCTCCGAGATCGTCGGCCAAGTCCCGAAGAAGAGTATCGAGTCTTTGAGCTGAGTGCACGCCTTTCTCGCTTCCAGATGCGGCTCTCGCCCAACCTAAGCCGCGCATTCCAGCTCCGCGACATCGAAGGTTTGTCGATCCATGAAACCGCACGGATCTTGGGAATACCGTGCGGGACCATGAAGGCTCAATGGGCATGGGCGCGCACTACAAGCTGTCTCATCAACCCTGCAGCCTGATAGTCGCCTGTTCGCTTCCAGACATCTGAGGTCGCCGGTGGACACCTCTTGAACTTCCTGAATCGACGGCGGTATTCTCTTGTCGTTTGCCTTGAAGGAGTTACGCCTTGCAGAACGTGGTCCAGGTCGGGCTGCGAATGAGGACCAATCTGACAACGAGCGCGATCGTTTTGCCTTGGTATTGGCCTGTGCGCTCGAGCTCAGCTGTGCGAGTATGAGGACGAACCTGAGATGGGCGGACTAGCGCAAGATCTTCGTTATGGGTTGCGGCAGTTGCGCAAGAGTCGCAGTTTTACCATTTTCGCTGTCTTAACGCTCGCGCTCGGGATCGGCGCCAATACCGCGATTTTCTCCGTCATCAACGGAGTTCTGCTCAATCCGTTGCCCTTCCGCAATGCATCGCGCATAGTTTCGCTGTTTCAGGGTAAGCCGAACTTCCCGAAAGGCTCAATTTCCTATCCCAACTTTCTCGATTGGCAGCGCGACAACCGGACCTTTGAGGCCATGGCCGCGTACCGCTGGGCAGACGGCAGCATTACGGGCGCCGGACAGGCAGAGAACGTCCGGGCGCAACATATCTCTGCGACTTTTTTCCCGATTCTTGGCGTCAGGCCAATTCTGGGACGCAATTTCTCTGCCGACGAAGATCGCCGCCGTGCCAACCCGACCGTCATGATCTCGGAGGGTCTCTGGAAGCGTAAGTTTGCTTCCGATCCGAACATTGTCGGCAAGCGGCTCATCGTGGCTGGACAAGTCCGCACCATCATAGGAGTCGTCCCTGCGTCCTTCCATCTCGAGATCGACAACTTCAGAACCGCAGATGTGTATGAACCAATCGGCGAGGAGACGGACCAGGCCTTTTTCCAGCGCGACTCATTCTGGGGCATGGACTCGATCGGTCTGCTGAAACTAGGCGTTACCCTGGAACAAGCGCGGGATGATCTGAAGGCAGTAAATGTCGGCTTGGCCCGAGACTACCCAAATATCAACGCCGATATCAGAGCGAATGTCATCACCTTAAAAGATGAAATGGTCGGTGACATACGGCCCGTGCTTCTGGTGCTGCTGGGAGCCGTCGGTTTTGTTCTGCTCATCGCTTGCGTCAACGTTGCCAACCTGCTGCTGGCCCGTTCGACAGCACGGCAGCGTGAGTTTTCGGTTCGGAGTGCCCTCGGCGCCGATCAATGGCGTTTACTCCGGCAATTGCTCACGGAAAGCGCTCTGCTGTCGCTGCTTGGAGGCCTATTGGGCTTGGTGCTCGCCCACTGGGGAATAAAAGTTGCCTTAGTCGTTGCACCATCCGGCAGCGTCTCCTCGGCGATTCCCCGAGCCGAAGAAATCGGCCTTGATGTTCGGGTTCTCGTATTCACATTTTGCATTGCGGTTGGCACCGGCATTCTTTTCGGATTGATACCAGCGTTGAAGAGCTCACGCACGAATATCTCTGAAACGCTGAAAGACACCGGACGGTCTATCGCCGGCCGTCGCTCTCGCCTGCAGCCTGCGTTGGTCATGGGCGAGATGGCGATGGCTTTGGTGCTGCTTGTGGGCGCCGGGCTGATGCTGCGCACCCTGATGCAGTTGTGGGAACTTGATCCCGGCTTTGACCCAAATCACGTAATCGGCTTCAGCATCACGCCTCCGCCTTCGTTAGCGGGGCAATCGCCAGACGCCATTCGCGCTGCTCTTCGCCGCATCGCATCCACCATGCATGCCACTCCCGGCGTCGAATACGTCTCGCTCGCCTGGGGCGCTCAGCCCATGGAAAGCGATGACGAGGTGAGCTTTGTCACGGAAGGACAGCAGCCGACCGCACGCCAAGCCGATCTGCCGCTCAGTCTCGAATACGACATCTGCCCGGAATATCTCCAAACCATGCGTATTCCTGTGCTGCGCGGCCGTTTCCTCACAGATCAGGATAACGAGCATTCACCGCGTGTGTGCGTCATCGACACCGCCTTCGCTCACAAGTATTTCAAGGACCAGGACCCGATCGGTAAACACGTCAGCATCTTTGATCACGACTCCGACCGCACTTCGCGTACCTGGATTCCCCTCACCGTTGTCGGAGTGGTTGGGCACGTGCGGCAGTTTGGATTGGCTGAAGATCAGAACCGATCCTTGCAGGCTCAACTCTATCGTCCGATGATGCAACTCTCCGACTTGAGCATCCAGGGCGCGGCTCAGGGTGCGAACGTATTTCTGCGATATCGATCGCCGCTCAGTCCCGAACTGTTCTTCCAAACCGTGCGCAAGAAGCTCGTAGCTGATAACGATCAAATGATTGTTTCGGACAACGAATCAGAAGAAGAAGTCGTTGCACGCTCGATCGCAAGCCAGCGGTTTTCGCTGGTAGTTCTGGGGGCGTTTGCTGGTTTAGCTCTGTTGCTGGCCAGCATGGGGATCTATGGAGTCCTTTCTTACCTGGTGGGACTGCGGACCTCGGAAATCGGTGTGCGCATGGCTTTGGGAGCACAGCGACTCGATGTACTGCGAATGGTTGTGGCCGACGGAGCGCGCATGACGCTTGCCGGTGCGATGATTGGCCTCGTAGCCGCGGTCGGCTTGACGCGGTTCATGTCCGATATGCTGTTCGGCGTCACTCCGCTCGATCCCTTGACCTTCACTGCCGTCGCTGTGAGTCTGTGTGCCATCGCATTGTTCGCCTGCTATCTGCCCGCCCACCGAGCCGCGAAGGTCGATCCCATGGTGGCGCTGCGGTACGAGTAATCGCTCACAAACACCGGAGCAAGATTTGCATGCAGCCGAGGCGAACCATACCGAAGAAGTTCTCGACGTGGTGCTCCCA
Source organism: Candidatus Sulfotelmatobacter sp. (assembly GCA_030037515.1). Lineage (GTDB taxonomy): Bacteria > Acidobacteriota > Terriglobia > Terriglobales > Acidobacteriaceae > Sulfotelmatobacter. The sequence goes on along the minus strand of JASHRE010000083.1, from coordinate 718 downwards.
GCGGATCACGAGCCGACGAAAATGATGGAGCCATGCAAAAAGCCGTTCCCTCGCCAGCGTCTTCGGTAGCGACGCAGGGAACGACCATCTTACGTTGGCTTCCGGCGCTCTCCGCGATGCGGTGTGATCAACTCAATCCCGTAGCGGTTGGCTAGGTCGCGATCCCATCGCTCACTGTCATAGATAGGCTTTGTCGCCGATCAGCCGTGCCGGGAGTGTGTCGACTCCGGCCGCTGTTGGTGCGTGTCCTCCCCACACCCTCTTCTCACAGCGCAGGACTTCATCCCGAGCGACCGCCTGCAATTGGTTCATGATCCGGGTGCGCATCTGCACCGTCCGATGGCGGTGTACAACGGCCCGCCGCAGATCGCGATTGTCCCCACCCAGCTCGGAACCCGGATCCCGGGGAAAGTCATCCTCCACATCAGTTGCAAAGGTAACCGGGAAGAACAGAATTCAAAAGCCCGGCCAACTTGCTGCCGGGCTTTGCTGCTTTCGGTCTGCCCACGATTCAGGCAGCCACCGACCTCTTGGAGCGGCCTTCCGTTGTGATGGGCTGTGCTACTTTCCGCACGACGAAGGGCTGCAAATTCGGCTCCGAGCCGGCCCACTCTAGACTGACAATGGAGTGCCCGGGCTGACAAGTGATGAAGTAACGTTCTCCGTTGGGGCTGGTCACCTCAAATTTGCCGGTCTCGCCCTGTAGAGCTTCGGCAAC
>JASHRE010000082.1 GCA_030037515.1 Candidatus Sulfotelmatobacter sp. | reverse complement strand
GGGGCTGGCATCACCGCTGAACTACGCGGTGAACAAAAGCGGCAAAATCAAAAACCCCTCTAAGAAGGAGGCAGGGGCTGGATGTAAGTCACGAGCCTTGCTTTCCCGCGAGGGCAGGGAGAGAAGTTTTTCCTTGACATCCTCTTTCACAGGATGGGTGAAATACACAGCCCGAGGATTCCGCAACCAACAGAACTTCATAAATGCAATCTACTTTCACTGTGGCGGTTTAGATTTGGCTCCTTCACCCACTAAATAACCGGAAGCGCCTATTGTTTAGAGACCGGGATGTCCATGTAAATAAATTGTCCCTGTTCAAGCCGCAGCAAAGGAGCAACCGGGATTTGTGTTCCTGCAGAAGACGCCGACAGGACCGTGACCATCAGGCTTATGTCCTTTCCCGAGGGTAAGAGTGCGCGGTACTTGCCATCAACAGCCGAATCAAAGCGATGGCCATGGCCCTGACCGTCATAGAAATATAGTCGCGCTTTGAGAACCGCGCCGGTGTCGGCGTCGATCACCCGCCCAACAACCACTCCAGCCTTTTCGCCCATCTTCACAGTAACCGTTGCGGAGGGATGATCTTGAGTTAGATCGACCGCCGGAGCTTCGGCTTTCGAGTCTGCGTAAAAGTCGTCGAACGGGTCAAGATAAGCGTCTTCATCCTTTCGCGAATAGAGCTTGTATGCTTCCAACTCGAAACCGCCGCGAAAATCAAACTCGCCATTCATGTCAGTCTTGACCGACCGTGGCGTAATGTCGTTGAGGGTGAGGCCCTGCGGAACCGCGTAGACTGTGGCACCGGTGATAGGATTCCCGTCCTGATCTGTCACGCTACCCTTGATCTCCCCGGCAAGGTGAACCTTTGTCTGAGAGTAGGCGAACAGGCTTGCGACAACCACAATCAGGATTGCAAGATGCTTCATATCGCCTCCCAGCGAGCTTGTGGTAACTTTTGATGCTCGTCACGCTCGGATAGGTTTCATCGCCAAGTATACAACCAGTCCGCGTTGACTGACGAAAACGGGCGCTCAGACCCCTTACCGTGGCATTTTGAGCGCAATTAGATTTTTCGCCAACCCGCCTCCGAGCGTATCCTTCCGCCCCATGACACCTGATCGTGCTCCCCGGCGCGGACTGCTCTTTCTGCTCTTGCTACTGGCGATTGCGGCTGCTGGGCTGATTCGGCTCTTTGCGTGGAATATGGTCAGAGGTTTGATGGCGGGCGGCTGGTCGACCACGCAAGGCCGCGTGCAGTTCGGCAGTGTCGTGGAGCACCCCGTCCGTTTTATCCGCTACTTCGTTGCCACGATCTACTACTCTTATTCAGTCAAACGATGAGTACTATTCTAGCAACTTCGAGAGAGCTTTTCTCCGCGAAAGCAGCGCAAACCGTTTTGTAAAGTGACCATGGCCCGGTTCCCCGCCGACGGAGCTCACGTTCCAGATGCCGGGGTTCAATTAGTGAGAAATAGAGAGATTCTGCTTTTTGCCTGGTACAACCGGTACTTCGAATACTTGTGTTGCTCTTGAAAGTACTGGCCCCTCGCCTCCATTTCGACGTGTACTGATTGAGGCAGCCACAACGTCACGTCAATGGTCGCTATACGTACCCGACCAAAAAGGATATAGGCCGTTTGCTTTTGGATCGAGATTTCCGGCTGGGGGGCTAACAGGTCGGTACGCAGACGAACGATCCTGAAATCCGATTGATCGATCCAGGCAATACCCTGCAAGAACATCGGAACTGACTCTCCGTCAATCAGAATTACGCCAGGGGACTGAACTGAACCGGGGATTTGAGCAAACCCGACGACAAAGGTGTTGTGCCCGTCCGTCCGCTGCTGTCCTAAATAACGGAATCTCGATTCCACCTGATTCACGGAAGAAAAAGCAAGCCAAGTTGATATGAAACCCCGGAAATTTGGCGCCCCCGTTTCTTGTTCGACGGGCTTGCCATTCCTGTTGGTACGATACTCTTGCAGCGCCAGGGCGCCATCCTGTGCCCGATGAGTTAGGATCAGATAGTCGAAGTTCCGGTCACTTCGTGAGCTGCGCTCGGCAGCTAAACAAGCTGCGCCTCTGCAACCCGGAACCATCCCTTGAGACGCAGCGGATTGCGTCTGGCTCACTGCTTCATCCGAAATCAAATCGGGCACTTTTTGGAGTAACTCGTCAGCCTTCGCCCCAACTTTGGCGAGAAGATCGGATGGTTCTTCCTCGCTGGAAGCGGACTTTAGTCCCGCCAATTCGTGTACTACCTTCTTAAGCTCGGGCAGAGGTTCGTCCATATACGGATGGGCACTGGCGTAATATTTTGCCGCGTCGATCTTGATTTCGTCAGAGGGTCGGGATGGGGGCTGCTCGACTGGCGGCGAGATCCTGACGTCAATATCTGATTTCGAAGATTTCGAAGGACTTGCACCGAGAGCACTCTTAGGCCGGACCTCCGTCTCAGAAGGGACTGCCTTTTGAATCTGCACCCGAGCCCGAGCTTCGGCGTCTGCAGCGTTCCTTTCTTTGGCCTCAGCTTCGGCTACCGCTTCGCTCGTGGGCGCGAAATAGCCACGGCGGGCCTGAATGCTAACGTCCCTCTGCTTCTCGGTTAGCTGGACCTTCAAAGTGTGGAACTTTCCGTTCGGTTTGATGTGGGCAGGAGAGAAGGCCAAAATGTAAGTGACCGACGGGCCAGCTAACGCGCTAAACCCCGCGTCTAGATCGTTGTTATTGTGAAAATATTCGCCGCCAGTGCCGTGGGCAACCTCTGTCAGAACATCAGTGGCAGCGAACTCCCGCGCCGAATCTAGCCTGTGCGCGACTCCCACTGGTGGCAAGTAACTCAGGGATGCGTCGGCCTCGCGCGCGAGAACCGCCAGGCCTTTGGGGTTCAGCGAACTGATGACCACATGTGCGCGCAATGCGCGGTCAATAATCCGGTCCAATTGGTACTGTTCGCCTTGCGACAAGAAGCCGGGGGAGACCAGAACGATGGTGCGCTGGCCCGGCATTTGTGCGATGTATCTCACCACCTGCCCCAATTCTTGCAGGTTGGTTCGCGCAAGGACTTCAGCTTGCGCTACGACGCTTTGCGCCCGCATTAGGATTACGGAGGCGCTCCTTGTGGTTTGCTGCGAGCGGTCCGTCTCACGCGGCAGCGGGTCTACAACGCTCAAACAGCTTCGGTCGGCGGCTTCCCGAAGCGCCATCACCCAGGCATCCGTGTTGTAGTTGTTTGGGTATTTCGTAATCTCCTGAGCCTGGTAGTC
>JASHRE010000081.1 GCA_030037515.1 Candidatus Sulfotelmatobacter sp. | reverse complement strand
CGACAATCGTTTGATTGGGTACTCAACCATCATCTGACGAGCATTCCGGCAGCGATGTTAAGAAATGGATCGGTGTCTTGGTTACAAATATCTTCGGCAGTACAAAACAAGAATTCGACAGATTTTGCCATTATCTAACCGAATCGGAGGCAGTGGTGACAACCTTTTCGACTGCGCAATGGGAACAATTTAGCGGGGTTCATCCAACAAATTCCCAGCTCTACGTACCAACTGTGTCTCACGATCCGGCCTCGGGCTGTTACAATTACCGGACAAACTCCAGGAAACCGAGGCCTTAGAAGTTCATGCGCGGCTTTGCGTTCGTTCGGGCTAATGCACTTTTACTGTTGCTAGTTGTTATGCCTGCGATGTCGGCGCAACGTTCACGAAACGGCCTCGTGCAACGCTCCTCGCTCAAAACCGACCCGGAACCCCGGCTCGTCATCCGGCAACTTAAAGTCCTGGGAAGCAGAGGTTCGGTCGAAATCGAAGTGGACGCCAGCGATCGAATCACCCCGCAGCCGCGTGTGTTGACTGGACCCGATCGTCTTGTTCTGGATTTTCCCAACGCCGTGCCGGGAGCCGAGTTGCGCAGCCAGTCGATCTATGTCGGAGCGGTGAAAGACGTCCGCGCCGGGCTGTTCCACTCCCGGCCGCCGATTACTCGCCTAGTCATCGATCTGGACACTCCCGAGACCTATCAGATTTTTCCTGCCGGCAGGACGGTCATGATCAAAATGGCCACAACCGTTCCTGCGGGAATTGCGAAGGCCATGGACCCATGGCGTGAACCCGCCATCCAGTTGGTTTCTTCGACTGTTCCTCCGCCGGCAATCACTCAGGTCGATCCGCCCAAGCCCTCTCTTGAAGTCGAGTTTGCCAAGGGCTTGCTCACGATTCAGGCCGACAAAGTCACGCTGGCCGAGATCCTGCGCGCCGTGCAGCAGCGCACTGGTGCTGAAATTTCGATTGCCCCCGGCGCAGATCAGGAGACAGTTGTCTCGAGTCTCGGCCCGGCTCCGGCGCAGGAGGTTCTGGCACGACTGCTGAACGGATCGAAATTTAATTTTCTCATTCTGAACGCCGCCTCCGATCCGAAAAAACTCGATCGAGTCATTCTGACGCCCCGCATTGAAGGCGAGCCCGCAACTTTGCCTCCGCTGCAAACCGCCGATCAGCCGCCTCCGCCGGAGCCCGAATTGCCCAAACAGGCAGGAGTACCTCCCCAGCCAGAGCCGAACTTTCCGCCACCGCAGCCCGAAGCCAATGTTCCCCCTACGCCGGACCCTCCTAATCCGCAGTAGGGGAACCACATTCAGGCGTTTAGATTACTGGGAGATGAGCCGGATCGGCACCGGCGACGATCCCGCTACGGCCGTGCCCGGAGTATTTGTGCCATTTCCGCATCCGGAAACATTTAGCACGGTAACTTGAACGTTGCCATACGAATCCACGTAGTTGATGAACACCTGCAGGAAACCGACGATGGTGACCGGCGAAGTTCCTGAGCTGTTAATCGTGTTGCCAGAGTCGTAAACGGGCACGGTAACAATTGAACTGCTACTCGTGATGGGACTGCCGCTGGCTAGCGAACCGCTCAACATGAGATTCGAAGTTCCAGCAAGCAATTGAAACGGGTAACTCTGATCGTTTATGTAGTCTTGCCCATCGATGGAATTTCCCGCCGCGCCTTGGCGAATCAGAGCCAGCACTGCGTTGGTTGTGTCGCTGGTGGAAACGGGATTCTCGCTGAGATCCACCAGGTTGGGATTGCTCAAGGAAGAACTTGCCGAGCCGCATTGATAGACGGTCGTCTGATCGCAGCCTGCAATCGCCTCCTCATATAGATCTCCAGACCCCGCGTTTGGAACGGCCACCGAAGAGTTGATCGCCTGACCGGGAACATAAAGCAGGTTCGGACTGCCTTCGTAATAACCCGTTGCAAAGCCCGGAGGGATGTAGTTTGCTCCCGGGGGCGTAGTTCGTGGCGGGGAACACGAGGACCCGTGGTTTGGGCAGTCCGGAGAAAGCCAAAACGTCTCTCCGATGACGCCACTTGTACTGCTGCCATTCAGCGAGATCCCGGGATTTTGGATCTGGCCACTTGCTGTACTCACGAACGGTTGGCACGCGCCGGGAGGAGTGCCTTGACTGCAATACTTTCCGCCGACAGGTCCGGGGTTCAGCGGATCCAGATTCGGTACCATCCACGGCTTCACGCAGCGCGGCCACACCGGCGTGATGAGTTCAGGCTGGCCGCTGTTGCCGACATTGCCCGAGTTCGAGGGGTTGAAAGCCTCCGCCGTCGCGGTTGCGGTGGTCGTGCTTCCCGTGTTTCCCCACATGTGCGAAAAGAATGTCGGCAGATTGTTGCGCGTGACCTGAACCGTGACCATGGGATTCACGCCAAACGCCGCTGGTAATCCCACGCAACTCGCATTTGAAGTGCCGCCGGCCGAATAAGTAACGGTCACCGTGGGAGCGACGTTGTCCACCGTTTGTGTGGCCGCCGCCTGTGCGGCCAGCGTCGCCGCTCCGGTGCTTCCTCCACAGATCTGTGACCAATACCCGCTGTTATTGCTCGGGTCGCCGGTGATTCCGGAGAGCGAAATCACGCGCGCCGCCGCGAGCGCCGCCGCGTCGGCCGTGCGCTGTGCTTCCATGCGCGCCAGATACAACGTGACAACATCGATTGAAAGCGCGGCCATCGCCACGATCGCCACCATGCAGATGGCGACAAAGATCATCGTGACGCCCGCATCACGGCGGCAGACTCGAGACCGGTGAATAAGCGCTTTCTTCATGGTTCAGTTTTCGTTCATCGCGACCGCCGTCGCACTGATTGTTCGCGGCAATACCGGCGATGATCCAAGCAGGCTGTCCACGCTGCCGAAGCGCCACTGGTAGGCATATTGAACGCTGACGCACGTGCCGATTACCGCTGTCTGTGAGCCCGCCGCTTGGGCCGCACAGCCGACACTCGGCGCCACAGTGCCGCTGCTCTCGGGAAAGTAATATCCGCGATTGATGATGATCGTCAGGCCTGGCGCGGGGCAGCCATTGCCGGTTGCCGTGAAAGTCCACGTCGTCCCGGAGTTGGTAGCACTTCCGGCTGTGATCCCGCAGTTGTTCATTTGGTTCACGGTGAAGTAGTTCGCGATGGCCTGATAGGCATCGGCGATAGAAGCCGGCAATGCTGAGGACAGGTCGTTGGCCGGGTCGGCGGCAGCCACGCGCGCCGCATCGCGAGCCAAGTTTGTCAATTTCTGTTTCAAAGTGAAGGCTCCGCTGAAGTCGAAAATGCCCACCACGAACACCACCAGCAGCGGCAATGCGACCGCGAATTCAACAATCTGTGCGCCGCACTCTTGCCGGGGATCGATTCCAAAGTGTCGAGGCCCAGACATTACTGATTCTCCATCCGCACTTGCGCCGCCGCGTTTATCCAGATTTGCTGCTTGTTCAGGGCGGTGAAGGGAAGCCAGAACTGAAACGGATATTGAAACGAAACCGAAATTCCGCACACTCCGGTCGCGCCGCCGGTGGTATTGGAAAGCTGAACTCCGCTCTGTATGCAAACGTTGCTGCTGACCGAGTTGTCGCAGCCTACCGATCCGCTTCCGGTGATCACGGTCGTGCTGCACGCGTTGAATGTCGGCACAACTAAGGGCTGGCGCGCCTTGGAAGCATCGAGCTTGGCCGCGACCAAAGCAGCCTCGACGGCGTTGTAGGCATTGGTATCCACCCCGCTTCCCGCCACACAGGTCGTGCAGGTGGACGCTGCGCCCGCGCGCGCGCCCTCTTGCGCCGCGCGCGTGATCGTGCCGTAGATGCTGAACGCCTGGCCGAACCAGAAGATTCCCACGACGATCATGAACATCAGCGGCAGCACCGCCGCGGCCTCCGCAATCTCCGCGCCGGAGGCTTCCTGCACGAGCCGTGCGACTAAACCGGAGGCGTCATACCGAATGCCCTTACTTTGGGGAGCGGGCCAAGGGAGGTCGCGCGCAGTGCGAATGCTCATCCGATTACTCATTACGCGACTCCCCACACGTGCGCCAGACCGTACAGAACCACCGTCGCCGACAAGGCTACACCATACGGCACTTTCAGCGACTCAGGATTATCGAGCGACACCTGCGATCCTGGCAAACGAAACGTCACCAGCGAAACCAGAATGTGTCCGATGTTTGCCAGCGTCTGCCGCATTCGTCCCTTGTAAATCACAAGCGCCAGAGCCATGATGCCGGCCACAAAAACCGACACCAGCAACAAATCGACGAGGACCATGCGCCCGACAAAAGTCCCGAGCGCCCCGGCAAATTTCCAGTCGCCCGCGCCCAGGCTGCGCAGCAGGACGAAGGGCAGGAGCAGCGCCAGTCCGACCGCCGCCCCCAGCAGCGAAGCTTTCAGGCCCTCCCAACCGCCAAGCGCGGTGTTGATACCAATTCCGACGAGCCCGGCGGGCACAGTCAGCCAATTCGGAATGCGGCGGCTGCGCGAATCCGTCCATCCCGCGACAACAGCCAACGCCATCGCCCCGGCTAGAATCAGCGGTTTCAAACCGGCCCCTGCGATCGCGGCACGGAAGGCCGGGCCCGGGTCTCGTGCCGATGGTTGAAAAACAATTCCATTGAAGAAATGCGCTGGGCGCTCTGCTTGCTGCTAAAAGCGCAGACGCTCCGCGATTTCGCCCTCTTGCGCGGATTCTCACACACGAAAAACCCTAAGTCAACGACCCAAAGTGCCTCGGGTTGCTCCATTTCCGGCCGGTTTCGGCCACAAGAAAGCCTACGCCGATTGACCGCGATGAAACAAAAAGGCCCGGAGCATTCCGGGCCTCCCACACTTATGCTTGAGTTTATCGGTTGAATGCCGGTGCCGCGTTGTGCTCGGCCACGATCTTGCGCGCGTTGTCAGCCAGAGCCTTCGCCTGAGGCAGCAATTCGAGAGCCTTGACCACTTCCGGATCGGCCTCGGCACGAACTTTCATGCCTTCATCCTGACCAAATGCGTCGATGAAAATCTCCGCCTTGATGTTCGACTTCAGCCAATCGGCATTGTCCATCAGGTCCGCCTGAGTGTAGGGGACATTCGCCTCGTCGAGCGACCTGCGGAAATCCTGCACGATCGTGTCATCGACTTCGAAGTTCTTAGCCGGATGATGGTCCACAACATACCGTTTGGCGAAGTTGAAGAACGCGTAATGCTGCAGCAGAGTGTCCTGGAAATGATTGCTCTTCACTGGAGGGATCGTCACATCCGGCGTGATGCCACCCCCGCCGTAAACCGTCCGGCCGCTGTCGGTGAGCTTTACTTCACGATTCCCGAGCGAAGTGTCGTTGTCGCGGCTGTAGTAGTAATCGTAGAGCGAGATGTTGCTGTAATCGCGCTGGATCAGCCGTCCGCTGGGCGTGTAGTAGTGCGCCGTGGTCAGCGCCAAACCGGTGTTCTCCGAAAGCGGATACACCGTCTGCACCAATCCCTTGCCGAACGTCACCTCGCCGGCAATCAATCCACGATCATGATCCTGAATCGCCCCAGAAACAATTTCGGCCGCCGATGCCGTCAGCCTATTCACGAGGACGACGATCGGGTAATCCTTCCCGCCGTTCCCGTGCTGCGCGAAATAACGCTTTTCCGCCGATGCCCGCCCGTGATGCGAAACAATGAGCTGGCCTTTCTTCAAGAACTTGTCCGCTACGCCTACGCCTTCACTCAGCAATCCACCCGGATTGCCGCGCAGATCGAGGATCAGCCCCTTCAGATCGCCAAATTCGTCGAGCGCTTCGGAAACCTCATGATCGGTCGTTTCATTGAATCCGTTGATGTGCATGTAGCCGATACCGGGACGAATCAGGAAATGCACGTCCACGCTGTAGCGTGGAATCTCGTCGCGAACCAAGGTAAACTCCATCGGCTTTTCCACGCCTTCACGCGCGATGCTGATGTGTACCGTCGTTCCCTTGGGGCCCTTGAGCAGATCCGCGACGTCGCCGGTGCTCATGTTTTCCGTGGACTTCCCATCCACCGCGATGATTACGTCCCCGGGATGAATGCCGGCTTTATAGGCCGGCGTTCCGACGAAGGGATAAATGACGATCACCTTGTTATTGCGCGGGCCAACCGTCATGCCGACGCCGTAGTACTTGCCGCGCTGGTCTTCTCGCATCAGCGCGTATGACTTTGGATCGAAGAAATTCGAGTGCGGATCGAGCGCGTGCAGCATGCCGGGAATCGCGCCGTCGTAAATCGCCTTGTCGGCGCTAACCGGTTCGGCGTAGTTCTCCTCGACGATCGAATACACGTCGGTGAACTGCTTCAGACTATCCTTTACGTCGGAGTCGCTGGCCATCGATGACTGCTGGCCAGTGCGCTGGGCAAACAAAATTCCCAGAAATCCGCACGTGAGGAGGAAAAAAACTATCACGAAAAGCGAACGGCGAGAACTACGTGCCATTGTTGAGATTTCCTTCGGTGAGGGCGTACCTGCACCCCAGCTACCGCGCAATAAACGCAGTATATCATTCCGTTAGACTGTCCCGGAGCCGGAAAGGTTACCTCGGGCACGCTTCTCCTCTGTGGCGCTTGCACTTGCGCCGATCCCCGCACGTCCACCGCGCGCCAATGCCAGCTGACAATGACGCCCTGACGATCTCCGCGATCAGTTGACCGGCCTTCATGTTCTCGGACGTGCTCCACGAGGCTGTCGGGCATGGACTTGCCGTCGGCTCCGCCGCCCTGATGGTGATGATGGCGGCCATGCCCCTGCACCTGCGCCGACTGGTTCTCTATATAGCCCGACGTGGGCGTAATTCTGCTGCAAGGCCGACAGGTTGCCTGACCGCAGGTCTTCGCCCAGTTGCCGCGAACTCTCGGGGAAATCTGCTCGGCTTTGTTCTGTCTGCTGCAATTATTGCATCCAAACAAACTGCTGGAGATTCCTGACCCTGGCGTTACCCTTGCTCCCGCAACCGCTCCGAATCACTCCCATCGACCCGGCGCTGCCTTCGCTGGCCTTCCCGTGACTGTGCATTTTGTTGTCATCCTGATCAGTTGTCATCCCGAGCACGAGTTCTTTGCGCGAGGGACCTGCGCGACCCGCGCGAAGCGTCGCCGTTTTTGCGAACGCAATGTCGCGCGTTTGGTTCGCTTCCTTTCAAACTGCGCCACCATCGGCCTTTCCGCTATCATTGCCGCTCGTTCCACTCCGGCAGTATCATGAGGTCTTATGAGCTTTTCGGAAACGATCTTCCTGTTCTTTCTGGCCCTGATCATCTTTGGGCCGAAAAAGCTGCCGGAGATCGCCCGCCAGGCCGGCAAATTGCTCAACGAGTTTCGCCGCGCCTCCAACGAATTCAAAGCGCAGATCGAGCAGGAGATCGCGCATCTGGAAGTGGAGGAGCGGAAGAAGACGATTCTTCCACCCAGCCCGCCCGTCGAAGGCACAGCCAGCCGGAAGCTGGACGCGCACGCATCGAGTTATCCAAATTACCGCGCGACGGAAACAAAGCCGTCAGAACCGGTTCCCGTCGATGCCCCCGCCCCAGCAACCGTGACCGCTGAAGCCATTCCAACCGACCAGCCCGTGCCGGTCAACGGCAAGGCCGCTGCCGTAGAACCGCCCGCAACCGAAGCTCTCGCTTCCTCCACCTCCCAGGAGTCGCATGCCTGAATCTGCCGTCGCGGAGCCCGCCCTGGAGCAGGAAGCCGAATCGATGCCCACGATGGGCTTCCTCGACCATCTGGAAGAACTCCGTAAGCGGATCGTCTACTCGATCGCAGCGGTCGGAGTGGGCTGCGCCGCCGCCTGGGGATTCCACGAACGCATCTACGACATCATGCAGCGTCCCATTATGGACGCGCTGCACAAGAACGGCTTGTCGGAAAAACTCGTTTTCCTGAATCCCACCGAGCCATTCAACCTGTACATCAAAATTTCCGCGCTGGCCGGGCTTTTTCTCACCTCACCGTTCGTGCTTTACCAAGTCTGGATGTTCATCTCGCCCGGCCTCTACCGCCGCGAAAAAAAATATGTTGTGCCATTCATGGTGTCAACGATCGCGCTGTTCTGTGCCGGCGGCTACTTCGGTTACAGGATCGTCTATCCCAGTGCACTCGATATCTTGCTGAAGTTCGGCCGCCAGTTTCAGCCCATGATCACCATCGGCGAGTACACCCAGCTTTTTCTCAGCATCATTCTCGGTATGGGTCTGATTTTCGAGATGCCCATCATCGTCTTCTTTTTGGCGTTCATGGGAATCCTCACACCGGGCTTCATGCTGAAGAATTTGCGGTACGCGATTCTCATCATCTTTGTCATTGCCGCCATCGTCACCCCGTCACCCGATATTGTGAACATGTGTGTCTTTGCCGCTCCGATGCTCGGACTCTATGCCGTCAGCGTGGCCGTGGCGTGGCTGGTGCATCCGGAGCAGCGCGAACGGAGGGCCCAGCGCGCGCGATGAGCTTGGTTCGATCCAGGTTGTGCTGCTTGCTCCCGCTGCTTGCTCTGGCTCTCGGCGGTTTTGCCTGCGATCACACCAACGATCCCGCTCCGGCGCAGCCCGAGCAGGTTCCCGCGCAAACACCCCAGACCGACCTCGCGCCGCCGAATCTCCCGCCTGACAATGGCCCTCAGCCCAAATTCGATGGCGACCGCGCCCTGCAGTACGTGAAAGAAATCGTGAAGTTTGGTCCGCGTCCGGTGGGCAGCGCGAATCACAAGAAAGTCGAGGACTACATTCTCTCGCGGCTAAAGGGCGATGACGTCGAGAACGACATCTTCACCGCCGACACGCCCGTCGGCAAGTTTCCGGTTCACAATATCATCGCAAAATTTCCTGGCAGCAAAGATGGCATCATCATCGTCGCCAGCCATTACGACACGAATTATCCGCTGCGGAATACCTCATACGTTGGCGCGAACGATGGTGCTTCTTCGAGCGCACTGCTGCTTGAACTTGCCAATCAACTGCGCGGCAAAACCCGCGAGGGATACAGCATCTGGCTGGTTTGGGACGACGCCGAAGAAGCCATGAAGCCCGACGGCTCCGCAGGTCAGCGGTTCGAAATGCCTTTCGAGGACGATAGCTTGTACGGGATCACGCAGCTCGCGGAAAAATTGCAAGCCGATGGCACGCTGAAAAAAGTGAAGGCATTTCTGCTGGCCGACATGATCGGCGACGCCGATCTGAACATCGATCGCGATACGAACTCCACCCCGTGGCTCGAGAACGTCGTCTACGAAGCTGCCACCCGCCTGGGGTATCAGTCGCACTTCTTCGCACGCACTCTCGGCATGGAGGACGATCATCTCCCGTTCATGAAGCGTGGCGTTCCCAGTGCCGATCTGATCGACTTCGATTACGGATACAACAACGTTTTCTGGCACACGTCCCAAGACACCGTCGACAAACTCAGTCCCAAGAGCCTTGAGATCACGGGCAGCGTGATCCTCGAAACCATCCGCATCCTCGACAGGATGCCGCAAGTTCCGCCGAAGTGAGCTGCCCGTGTGGGACGGCCGTCGGGCTCCCCGGCACGCCCCACGGTTTTGGCGGTGATGGGTGGAGGTCGCCTCGACTGTGAGGCGGAGCGAAGCTTCGCTTGCAACTTTTACCGTTCGAACCGCACCCAATGCCCGTGCCGCTGAGGCGGGAAACATGCCCTCTTATCGACTTGAGCATGCTGCGCGTCGGACGGGGAAGCCGGTCGATTCCTTCTGGTCCCAACCACAGCCCGCGGATGTGATCGGAACAAGGCCAGTTGGGTTTGTCACCCGGGGTGGGAGTGCGCATGTACCACTCGAAGCCCGAACCCCGCCTCAGCGGTGGTTGATTCGCTTGTCCTCCTGAGCAAGCCCGGGGTTGCGTCGCCGAGAGCCAGTCCTGAACCAGCGGGAGCGCGCCGAAGGGCGGTTTTTGCTAGGCAACAGCCCACGTCGCGATCACTCCTTTTTCAGTCCACCACCCCTCCCGCTCCCGCTTTGCGCTTTTCCCGGATTTCATTTCTAATTCCCCGCTATGGGAACCCGAAAGCTCGTGCTTTTTGTTTTTCTGTTCTCGTTCACTTCGTTTGCTGCCAATCCCGCCGCTGACACCAACGCTGAAAATCAAGTGATTCAGGCTGCTCTTCAGCCCTCTCCGCTCGAGGCCAATCTTCACTATCTGACCGACGAAATCGGTGGACGCGTTCCCGGCACGCTCGCCATGCAACACGCCATTCAATGGGGCATCGAGGCTCTGACCGCCGCCGGGGCCGACAGCGTCCACACCGAAGGTTTTGCGATTCAGAATTCGTGGTCGGAGGGCGCGACCACCATGATCGCTACCAGTTCCTACGAAATCGGCGGCGGAAAAGTCGGCGGCACTGTGCTCTCAATTTTTCCCATTCGCTGCGTCTCGGTTGCCTGGGCGCCCGCCCTCGCGCCCGTGAAGCATGTTCCCGTCGTCGATGTCGGCGAAGGCACGGCCGCCGATTTCCAGAAAGCCGGCGACGTTTCCGGAAAACTTCTTCTCGTTCACACCACCGTTCTCAGAACCTGGGACGACCTGTTCGCCGAATATTCCAAAGCTCCGCCGATCATCGACCTCGCCGTGAAGGCGAAGGCTAGAGCGATCGCCTTCATGGCGACGCGCGAGCACGACATCTTGTATCGCCACACGAATGCCGGCGACGGCGAGATCGACAAGCTTCCGATGGTGATCGTGGCTCGTGAAGATGGCGAACGCATGGCGCGTCTGCTCGCCGGC
>JASHRE010000782.1 GCA_030037515.1 Candidatus Sulfotelmatobacter sp. | reverse complement strand
CCGCCCTCCTGCCACGAATACGCAAGGCAGGTATTGAACGTCGGCTTCGCATCCGGACGCGTCCACGGCACGGCCTCGCATCCCGCCGATAGGCCCGCCTGAAACAGCCAGTGATCGTTGATGCGCGTCGTCGTGTTGATTCCACTCTGCGTATAACAGTCGTACGTGTACGTGAGCGAATGGCTGTAGGTGTAATTGTTCGGCGCCAGTTGCGCCTCGATATCGGGCAGCGAAATGTAACGCCCAATGCGCACGTCCATGCCCTCGGCCACGTGCGGGAGGTATAAGTCGACGTACACCATCACCGGATCGTATCCGTACTCGCGATTGTGCTTGAGCAGCTGCTCGCTGAATACACCCTTTGCCGTCGTGAAGCGATAATCCAACCCATAGAGCGAGGCCACGCGAAATCCCCAGTCGAAGTGATCGGTCTGCACGGTGTCCGGCTGGCGCTCGATGTAGAGGACCTCCTGATCCGGCTGGATCGTATCCGGCTTCTCTGCATATGCCGCGGGCAGATTGGCGTAGCCCGGCTTGTCAGACGTGCTGACGTTCGCGCCGACGTTCAGCCAGCCGTAAATCTGCACGCCGCTGTTCTTCCATCCCTCGCCGTGCGGCCCGCTCCGCAGCGCCTCCATAAATGGACTCGACTGCGTCCAGGGCTTGCCGATCACAACCGATCCGCCGTACGGCCAATCAGAAAACGGAAACGGTGGACCATCCACCGGCGAAGGCGTGCCCCGAAACTTCGGAGCCAGGGTGTCGGAAGGAGATCCAGAAGAAGCCTTCCAGTCGTCCGCGTAAGCCTTGAAAAACCTACGCAGGAAGTCGGGCGGTGGCGTAGGCGGGCTCGAATTCGCCACAGCGCCAGCATTACCCGCACCGGCGGAAGGATCAGCTGGTTCGCCTTCCGCCGCAACACTCTGAGCGTAACCCCTTACACCGCAGAGCTGTATGACGGCGCACAAAGCGGCAACAAAGAGCCCTACGAATTTCTGTCTTGCCATGGAATCGAAGCATACGGAGCGCCGCATAAGGACTACGTAAGGATTTCATGAACAATTCGTGTAGCTCCGATCACGATCTTCGACCTGGCCGGCAACGCCACGAGCGGTTTTCGCGTCGCGTGTGGTCGTCCGGAGTGAGCGCGAAGCGCGAACGGACGCGGGCCGGAACGCACCCAGTTACCATCGGAACCATCCCCGCTCACTCGTTCTGCCTGATCCCTCTAGTACAATCAGTCGCGTGGCCGACTCCGTCCGCATCGGAATCCTGGGCGATTTCAACACCGAATTTCGCTCGCATCACGCCACCAACGACGCTCTCCAGCACGCCGCGCGCAAGCTTGGTCTGAAAATCGATTCCGAATGGCTTCCCACTTCCGCGCTCAACGGGCAAGAGGCCGAGAAGAAGCTTGAAAGCTTCGACGGCCTCTGGGCCTCTCCGGGCAGCCCTTACCAGAGCTTCGCAGGAATGCTCAAGGGAATTGAATTTGCCCGACGGCGCGACTGGCCGTTTCTCGGCACCTGCGGCGGATTCCAGTACACCTTCATCGAATTCGCGCGCAACGTGCTCAACATCAAAGACGCCGACAGCGCCGAAAACAATTCCGGATCGAAGAGCATCGTCGTCTATCCCGTAGCCTGTGCCGTTCCCAATCGCAAAGACAAGGCACCCAAGCTCTCCGGGGCGGTCCCCGAGATTCGCCTCCGCCCTGGTTCCTACCTGCAATCTTTTTATGGCAAGGACAAGGAAAGTGTGACCGAGGAATTCTTCTGCGACTTCGAAATCAATCCGGAATTCGAGTGGGCGGCCATGGAAGCCGGATTCCCCGTGGTCGCGCGCGGGCCACACGGCGAAATCCGTGCCATCGAATCGCCCACGCATCGCTTTTTCGTGGCGACATTATTCCAACCGCAATTGTCGTCGAAAGAGAGGAAGCCGCATCCGGTGATTCTCGCCTTCGTACAAGCCGCCGCAGACTGGGGCAAAAAGAAGCTCGACGACAGCGTGCTGGAGTGAATCAAACCCCACACCTCGGGCTTGAGAAGACATCATCCCGCACTCCATTGTGTGCCCGTTCACGTCTTACAGCCGCGAACCTGCTTTGCCAGGTGGTTGTCCTTGAATCGTTCACACTGGGGACCAATATCCAGCGCTTGAGTTCTGACAGCTGAGCTCCGAGGTCGGAGGCCCGACGCGCGAGGTCCGCCTTATCCAGTTACCAAAGTCCCATCCCCCTGTGCCGTAGCGACACCCTCACCATGCGCATCTACGGTCGATGCTGCGCTGCCTCTAGACTCTTCTCGATCCGCCGCTCCCCACGGCATTCGCAGGAGCCACACTCGTCTATGCACTTGCAGATGATCAATCAGCTGCGGCTGCCGTGGAACATGCTGATCAGCTACATTCCTGTGATCGCGACGATGGTGACGACGTTTTTCAGCATCGTACTGGCACGCGCCACGCTCCGCTACGTCGAATCCACCGATAAAGGGCTCGCGCTCGCCCGCGAAGAGTTCGAACGGGAGTGGTCGCCCGACCTGCACATCAAGATGGAGCAAGTCTCGGCAAGCGAAGCCAAGGTCATCATCACCAATCTGGCCAAGACGTCCGTCTTGCTGCAACTGTTGCAATTGCGCAAGCTGTCGCACGCCATGCCCTTCGAGCGCTGCCGCTTGAACGACCCCCTGGTGGGCGGCACGACCTGGACGCAGGAGATGGGCCGCCGCATTCTGGCCTGCACCGGATACGAATTCGAGGGGCCAATCGCCGCGTGCGCCACGTTCTACGCCGCGGGTCGCATGTATCGCACTGACTGGTTCCGTTCACAGATTCGTGTTCGCGAAGGCCGCATCATCAGCCTTGAGCCCAGCAACATGCCGACGCGACGCGTCCGGGTGATCGAACGCAAAGGTCCGGAACGTCGCCGCGAGTTCGTGCAGGACGTCACCGCAGAAGCGGCGGAGAAAATCGACTCCAAGCCCGAGGAGAAGTGTTTCGGCGCGGGAGCGTGACCGCTTCCCGCAGTTTGGTCAATGATCCTCGGCGTCAAATGATACTCGACTCTAACCGAGCTCCGCAGCGTGCGGACCTAAGCCAACGCTAGGTATTGGGTTGGCGTTTTTCCTGGGAAGCGCCGTCTTCGGGTCACTTACAGTTGCGACCAATGCTCTCGGGCGTTATTAGCCCGAAAGACGGTCCAGCGTGAAGAAGTATGCCG
>JASHRE010000781.1 GCA_030037515.1 Candidatus Sulfotelmatobacter sp. | reverse complement strand
CGAATATGATCAGGCGCTCGACGCTTTTCGCGAGATGCAGCAGCGTTTTCCAACCGGATCGCGCGCCTCTTATGCGCATTGGAAAGCGGCGTGGCTGACCCTGCGGCAGGGACGCAACGATGACGCCAAGAAGCTGTTCGAGGAGCAGATCGCGCTTTATCCCGCCGGGAATGAAACTTCGGCGGCGCTGTATTGGCGGGCCAGGCTGGCGGAGGAAGACAACGATCCGGCAATGGCCCGCGCCTTCTACAAGGAACTCTGCGAGCGTTATCGCAATTACTACTACGCCGAGTTCGCGCGCGAACGTCTGGCGAAACTGCCGGCTGTGCCCGATCCGCCGGGCGAATATCCGGTGCTCGATCACATTCCGCCACTGGTGCATGGCGACAAGATCGAACTCGCCGAACCTCCGGCCGACGACCTGCACGTGCAGAAAGCGAAGCTGCTTGGCAACGGGGGCTTAGTCGACTTCGCCGTTCGGGAAATGCAAGCCGCGGCGGCAAACGACAGCGGCAATTGGGCATTGGCGGAGGAGGCGCAGCTTTACATCGATACCGGGCATTACGATCGCGCGATTGAGGTGATGAAGCGTTCGGTCCCGAGCTATTTCGCGGTCGATTTTCCCACGCTGCCCCGCGAGTACTGGGAAGCGCTGTTCCCCCGTCCGTATTGGTCAGACTTGAAGAAATTTTCGGTGGCGAACGGTCTCGACCCATATCTGGTCGCGTCGCTGATCCGGCAGGAATCCGAGTTCAACCCTTTGGCGGTCTCGCGCGCGAACGCGGTCGGATTGATGCAGCTTTTGCCGCGCACGGGCAAACTGGTGGCGCATCAGGAAAAACTCAGGCGCTACAATGCCAGCCAGCTCTTCACGCCCACCGTGAATCTGGAACTCGGCACCCGTTATTTCCGGGGCATGGTCGATCAGTTCGGCGGATCGTTTGAATACGCTCTGGCGGCCTACAATGCCGGAACGGACCGAGTGGAGGACTGGCTGTCGCAGGGCAAATATCGCGACGCGCAGGAGTTCGTCGAGTCGATTCCGTTCACCGAAACCCGCGAATACGTGCAGGCCATCCTGCGCAACGCCAGCGTCTATCGCCAGCTGTACGGGACGCCATAGCCTCCCTCCATTGCGAAAATTGTTGTCTCCTTCCGGGAACAGATCGTTGCTGGCCTGCGTATCTGTTTTCGACGATGGAGGTGTGTCCATGCGATTCACGCTATTCGCGCTTCTGTGTTTGGGAACGGCTCTGGCCGCGCAGGACGTGAACATCGATCGGAGCGGGAACAATCCCGTGGAGGCCAGGTTTGTGTCTGCAGGCCAGATTCGGATGGGGCTTTGCCCGGGGGCGATCGAACTGGCCGGCAGCGACGATCCGGTGTTGCGCGTTTCCTACCTTTCCGGCGAGGCCCGCGTGCGAATCGACTTGAGTGGCGATCACGCCGACCTCAGGCTCACCCGATGCCCGCACTCGAATTTTCGCGCGCACATCGAGCTGCCGAAATCCTCGGCGCTTTACGTCCGCATGTTCGCCGGGCAACTCGACATCCGCGATGTCACCGGCGACAAGAATATCGAGTTGAGCTTTGGCCAACTCAACATCGACGCGGGTGGGTCGGAGAACTACGCCCTTGTGGAGGCCTCGGTGAACAGCGGTGCCATCGACGCCTCTCCCTTCGACGTCCACAAAGGCGGACTGTTCCGGTCCTTCGACCAGACCGGACCTGGAAAATACCGGCTGCACGCGCACGTGGGAGCCGGACAAATCGATCTGCGTTAGTGAACGTCGGCGCTTTGGGGGCGAACGAATAGGATTTCGACCACCAGCAAAAAAGCCCCGATCACGATCGAACTGTCAGCGAGATTGAAGACCGGCCATTGATACTGCCGAACGTAGAACAGTAGAAAGTCGACGACGCGGCCGCTGGCCACGCGATCCCATAGATTTCCGAACGCGCCGCCCAGGATCAGAGAGAGCGCGATGCCGGCGCTGCTGAGCGCCTGTTTTTGTTTCCAGAGCAGGCCGACGACGATCACCAATGCCACGACGGAAAAGGCGATGAGCGCGGAAGTCTTCCAGTGCGATGGAGAATCGGCGAACAGGCTGAAGGCGGCACCCGTGTTTTCCGTGTGTGTGATGCGGAAAAAGCCGGGAATGATCTGGATGTGGCTATACATGGCGATGCGCGCCGCGACCAGATGCTTGGTCCAGCGGTCGGCGAGAACCACCAGCACAGCGAGCGACAGATGGACGGCCCGGGCGCGATTCGCGCTCAACTGATCGTCTGCGGTTGTCATTCTGAGCGAAGCGAAGAACCTGTGCATTTGGACTCAACGCCGAACCGCGCAGGTTTTTCGCTCCGCTCGGGATGACAAGGACACTTGGGATATGAGGCTCAGGATTGCGATTCCAATTCTCTGAGCACGGCGCTGCAGCGCTCGCACACGGTTGGATAATTGTTGTCCTGGCCCACGTGCGTGGAGTAGTTCCAGCAGCGCTCGCATTTCAGACCGTCGGCGTGTTTGACCTCCACGTGTGTACTGCCGCTGCCCCCATTGCCTGACGCCCCCACCAGGGTCACCGCCGACACGATGAAAAGGTAGCGCAGTTGATCGGCATAACGCTGCAGCTGCGAATACACGGGATCGGCGGCCGTGATCGTGACCTGCGCCTCAAGGCCGGTGCCGATCAGCTTGTTATTGCGAGCCTCTTCGAGCGCCTTCAGCACTTCGTCGCGGACGATGCGAAGCGTCGGCCAATCCTGCGATTCCTTTCCTTGCTGCTCGGGAACGTTTTCGCCGAGGATGTCCTTTGCGCTCGGGAAATATGCCAGATGAACGCTCTCGGGACGGTTCCCAACGGCAGGCAAATAGCGCCAGATTTCTTCGGAACTAAACGTCATGATCGGCGCCAGCAGCCGCACGAGTGCTTCGCCGATGCGCCAGATGGCAGTCTGCGCCGAGCGGCGCGCCCGTGACTTCGGCGCCGAGATATAAAGCCGGTCTTTGAGAACGTCGAAATAAAACGCGCTTAAATCGACGATCGAAAAATGATTCACCCGGTGATAGATCTTGTGGAAGGCGAATTCGCCGTACCAGCCGAGGAGATCGGTTGCGAACGCTGCCGTCTGGCGCAGCATGTAGCGATCGAGCTCTTGCGTCTGCTCGAACGGCACCGCGTCTTTCTGCGGATCGAAATCATAGAGATTGCTCAGGATGTAGCGAAACGTGTTGCGGAGTTTTTTGTAATTCTCGCCAACGCGCTGCATGAGCGCTTCCGAGCCGACGACGTCTTCGCGGAAATCGACCGACGCAACCCACAGCCGCACGATCTCGCCGCCCAGCCGGTTGGAGATGTCGACCGGATCGACGTCGTTTCCGCGCGACTTCGACATCGCCTGGCCTTTGTCATCGAGGGTCCAGCCGGGAGTCACCACGCCCTGGTACGGAGGGGTGCCGCGCGTGCCCACGGCACACAGCAGCGAAGACTGGAACCATCCGCGATATTGGTCGCCTCCTTCGAGATAGAGATCGGAAGGCCAGGGATAGTCCGCCTCGTCCTCAATTAGCGCCAGATAGCTCGCGCCCGATTCCAGCCACACGTCGAAGATGTCGGTTTCTTTTTCGAATTTCGTCCTTCCGCAGTGCGGACACTTCATTCCCGCCGGAATAAGAGCGTCGGGTTCGGAAGTGAACCACGCGTCCGCACCCGATTTGCCGAACAGCTCGACCACCTTGCGATTGATCATTGGATCGTTCAGCGGCTTACCACAACTTGCGCACAGAAATACAGCGATCGGCACGCCCCATACTCTCTGGCGCGAAATGCACCAGTCGGGACGCGTCTCGATCATGTTCGAGAGCCGCTCTTCGCCCCAGGCCGGGTCCCACGTCACTTTCTTGATTTCCGCCAGAGTGCGGGATCGCAAGGTGTCGTTGTTGTCCGAACCGCCGGGCATCGGCGTTTCCATCGAGATGAACCACTGCTCGGTGGCACGAAAGATCACCGGATTATGGCAGCGCCAGCAATGCGGATAGGAATGCTCGGTCGTCTCGGAATGCAGCAGAGCGCCGCGTGATTTCAGCAGATCGATGATGGGTTGATTGGCGTCCCAAACGCGCTTGCCTTCGTACTCCGGCAGGCCGTTGCGAAGAATGCCTTTTTCATCGACGTTGCTGGTCGCATCGAGGCCATATTTCGCACCGGTGGCGAAGTCTTCGGCGCCGTGAGAAGGAGCCGTGTGAACGACGCCTGTGCCCGTGTCCATGGTGACGTAATCGGCCAGCACGCCAAGAATTCTGCGATCGAGAAACGGATGCTGGAAGTTCAGGCGCTCGAGTTTCCGTCCGGCAAAACGGGCCAGAACGTGCGCATCCGCAAGACTGCATTTTGCCGCCACTTGCTGCGCCAGCTTCGAGGCGACGACATAGACTTCGTCGCCGGACTCCACTCCCACATATTCTTCATCGGGGTGAAATGCGACCGCCAGCGAGGCGGGCAACGTCCAGGGAGTGGTGGTCCAGATGATGGTCGAGACTTCTTTCCCCGCCAACGCCGGATCGACCTGCGCAGGATCGTCGAGCAGCTTGTATTTCACCCAGACGGTCGGGCTTGTGTGATTTTCGTATTCGACTTCGGCCTCGGCCAGAGCCGTTTCGTCGTGCATGCACCAATACACCGCGCGCAGGCCTTTGTAGACGAATCCGTGCTCGTAAAACGAGTAAAACGTCGCCAGCACCACCGATTCGTACTGCGGGTCCATGGTGACGTAGGGACGGTCGAAGCGTCCGAAAACGCCGATGCGCTTGAATTGGGTTCGCTGCAGGTCGAGATATTTCTGCGCGTATTTGCGGCAGGCCGCGCGCACATCATTGGGCCGCATCTGCAATTTTTTCCCACCCAATTCCTTGTCGACTTTGATTTCAATTGGCAGGCCATGGCAATCCCAGCCGGGGACATACGGTGCGTCGAATCCGGCCATGGTTTTCGCTTTGACGATGAAGTCCTTCAGGCACTTGTTTAGCGCCGTACCCAGATGGATCGGCCCGCTCGTATACGGCGGCCCGTCGTGCAGGATGTAGCGTGGAGCGCCCTTGCGCGCCTCGCGGATGCGGTCGTAAATTCTCATCTGCTCCCATTGGGCGAGCATCTTGGGCTCGTTCTGGGGCAGGTTGGCCTTCATGGGGAAGGCGGTTTTCGGCAGATTGATGGTCTTTTTCAGGTCGAGCGGCACTCGAACAGTTCTCCCAAATGATTGAATCTTTTCATTATAGGGAGTCGCGGGAGCAATCGTCTACGCGCCGCGATGGACGCCGGGCGGAGGCGGCGCGGCTCGCCGCTTCTAGCGTGGGCGTGTCTTCTCCGGCGGTTTCGCCGCGCCGCGAAATGCACTGTTGTAAAACTGAAAGTAGCGTTACAATTTTTGGGAAGCGGCAAACAGCGTGGGATCATTCGGTGCATGTTTGCGTCCGTAATTTTGTAGGGGCGGACGGCGAACCAAGCAACTTGCGACCAACGCCGGACATCTGTGTTAGCTGGGACCCACGCGTAGGTAATACAATGCTTTACCAACTGTGAGGACGGCCACGCCGGAAGTATGGGATCCGCAGAAATCAATCCGAAATCTCCAGGCCAGGAACCAGAACTCCACTTTCTCTTCGCAAAGGACAGTTTTGAGGAACCTCTCTGGAAGTCTCTGCCTCGGCAGATCGACGAATTCTTCTTCCCCAAGAAGCTTCCGCCCCTCAAGCTGGAGTCGAAGCCCGAGCCGGTCAAGAGTATCTGGGGGTTTTACGACTACAAGAAGAATGGGGCGTTGGGATCGACCGGCGTACACATCCTGATCGTGGCCATCATTGCCGCGGGCTACCTCATTGTAAAACATGCTCCGACGGCAGCCGCGGCACCAAAGGTAACCGTCACGCTGGTTGATCCTGACTCGTTGCCTGCCCTCAAGCCTTCAAAAACGCTAGCCGGCGGTGGCGGCGGCGGTGGAGACCGCGACGTCCTAAAAGCGACTAAGGGACATTTGCCCAAGTTCTCGATGCAGCAGATCACGCCCCCAATGGTGGTTGTACGCAACGAGCATCCCAAGCTGGCGGTCGAACCCACGGTGGTGATTCCTCCGCAGATTCAGATCGCTACCAACAAAATGCCAAACCTCGGTGATCCGACCTCCACCGGTGTGTTGCCGTCGAACGGTACCGGTTCCGGAGGCGGCATCGGAGCGGGCGAGGGTGGCGGTGTCGGCACCGGCAAAGGGCCTGGCTTTGGTCCCGGCGAAGGGGGAGGCTATGGCGGCGGGGTGTTCCACGTGGGGGGCGGTGTTTCTCCGCCGCGCGTGATCTACCAGGTCGACCCGGAATTCTCGGAAGAAGCGCGCAAGGCCAAGTATCAAGGAACCTGCACCCTGATGCTGATTGTCGGCACCAACGGCAAACCGAGTAACATTCGCGTGGCCAGCTCGCTCGGCATGGGTCTGGATGAAAAGGCCATTGAAGCGGTGAAGCAATGGCGCTTCGAGCCATCCCAAAAAGATGGACATCCGGTTCCAGTTGAGATCGCGGTGGAAGTCGAGTTCCATCTGTACTAGTAAGTCGATTCCTAAATAACGTAGGAATCAACGTACAGTCCGAGATAGGCCGCGATCTGCCTGCCACACTCAAACCGCTCTGGATTGCCGACGAATCAGCACGAAAGCCAAGGCCGTCAGGGCACCCGCTCGGGGATGGCGTCATCAGTCGCTCCTAGTATTGATTCCTAAATAACATTGCAATACAACCTGTTGTGGTGTAAGCTTGTCGGCATCCCATCTGTGGATGGTGTTTGCCGATGCCTTTCGTCAGCACCCGCGCCCAACTAGTTCTCTCCGAGCCCGATGCCATCTGGCTGCGCCATCTGGCCCAATCCAGAACCGCGGCCGCCGCCAAGGTGCAGCGCGCCCAGATTCTGCTGCGCTATTGGCAGGGAGAGACAGTATCGGCGATAGCGACGGTGCTGCGCACCAATCGCCCCAAGATTGAGCGCTGCCTGAGCAAAGCGCTGCAGTTGGGAGTTCGCGCCGCCCTGCAGGACTTGCCTGGGCGAGGACGGCCGACGCGGATCAGCGACGAAGAGAAAGCCTGGGTGGTCAACCTGGCCTGTCAGAAACCCAAGGAGCTGGGCTATGCCCAGGAGTTGTGGACGACTCGGCTGTTGGCGAAGCATATCCGCAACCATTGCCGGAGGGCGGGGCATGACAACTTGGCCAAGCTGGGACGTGGCACGGTGTCCAAGATCCTGGCCGCTCACCCGGTCCGACCACACAAACTGGAGTACTATCTGGAACGCCGAGATCCGGAGTTTGCGACCAAGATGATTGAGGTTTTGCATGTCCACCGGGAGGTGGAGGTGTGGCGGAGCCAGGGGCTTCCGGCGGAAGTGGTGGGGGTGTTGAGTTACGACGAAAAACCCGGGATTCAGGCGATCGGCAATACCGCTCCGGACCTGCCCCCGGTGCCGGGCCGGCATCGCGCGGTGGGGCGAGATCATGAATACAAGCGGCACGGCACCCTGTCCCTGTTGGCCGGAATCGATCTGCTCAGCGGGGAGGTTCTGGGTTTGGTCCGGGACCGACATCGGAGCGCGGAGTTTGTGGAATTCCTGCAGCTGGCGAACCAGCATTATCCTCCTGGGGCGCGGATTCGCCTGGTGCTGGACAATCATTCCGCTCACATCAGCCGGGAAACGCGAGCCTATTTAGCCGGGGTGCCCAATCGATTTGACTTCGTTTTCACTCCCCAGCATGGATCGTGGCTCAACCTGGTGGAATCGTTCTTCGCGAAGCTGGCAAAGACTCTGTTGCGCGGCATCCGCGTGCACTCGAAACAAGAATTGCGGACTCGCATCGAATTGTACTTGCAGGAAGTCAACCAAGAGCCGGTCGTCTTCAAATGGAAATACAAGTTAGAGATGCTGCCGGCCGAGTCAGTGGTACCCTGAACACGCTATTGCTATATTATTTAGGAATCAAAACACTAGTTGTAGGGGGCGTCCTTGCCAATGATCGAGACGCGTTTAGATGCTCGCCGTTTTCCTGACAACGGGAAATAAAAGGGCGTCAGACTTTCCTGAGAATGGCGTAGTATCCTCGCTTGCGAGCGCCGAATCCCAGGCGCTCATACAGAGCGATGGCACGGGAGTTGTCTCCGCGTACGTGGAGGAAGGGCGTTTCTCCGCGGTCGCGAATACGCCGCATCACTTCGAGTATCAAAGCTGCGGCGTATCCCTTGCCGGTGTGCTCGGGATGAGTGCAGACCGCGCTGACCTCCGTATATCCGGGAACCTGCAAGCGCTGGCCTGACATCGCGACCAGTCTCCCGTTTTGCCGAATCCCGACATAGTTGCCCAGTTCGTGGGTGCGTTTTCCAAACGGGCCGGGTTTCGTCAGCGCGGTCAACTCGATCATTTCGGCCGAGTCCTGCGAACCGAGGTCCAGAATCTCGAAGGCAGGATCGCGAGCCGCTGCACCGTTCTCGCAGACCATCTGCAGCAGCGGAGCGGTCGCAATCACCTCCCATCCCCGGCGCGCTTCGTAAGCATCATCGAGAAACAGGGCCGCGGTCCCGTTCGGCCCAGCCAACTCGGCCAGTGATTCATAGCCCGAATCGCTTGGCTCGCGAAATGCCGACAGCAAGGTGACTTCGCACCAGAAACGCCGCGCCTCGCCGCGAGCCTCGGCAAATTGGGCTTGGCGACTGGTGAGAGCCTGCCAGATTACGTTTTCAAGGGGATGATCCATGGGAACTTTGTTTGGATTTGATCGAATTTGCGTCGGTAAGAAACAGTATTTGTTGAGCTCGGAAATCGGCTATCCGAATCTTGCTTGCGAAGCCAGATGGCAAGGGACAGGCCGCGTTCGTGGTACAGTCGCGGGCCTGCCTCCCGAACTCCGCGATAAAAGCCCGGGATCGCCGAGGGGCACGGAGATGAAGTCCGCAAAGATCGCACAGTTCGATGCCTTCGGCCAGGCTCCGAAGCGATTCACTCTTTCAGATCCACATGCCGCACTTCCTCAATCTCGCGGCCCAAGAAACGCGCGCCCAAGCGTTTGAATTTTTCCGGGGAGTCGGTGGCAAAAAACGTCAAGCGAGGACGGGCGCGGCGCTCCCCTGGAGTCTCCAAACGCGCCACCAGCTGATCGAGGCGAGTGGCCACGGCGCATGCCGTTGATTCCGCCGAATCGACGATGCGAACATGGTCCGGCGTCACGCGCTCGAACAGCGGCTTCAGCACGGGGTAGTGCGTGCACCCCAGCACCATTGTATCGGCGTCGTGAAATCCATCCCCGAAAGCCTCGCCCAGATAAATGCGTGTCACCTGCTCGGTCACGGGATGATCGATCCATCCCTCTTCGACCAGCGGGACCAGCAGCGGGCAGGCTTTTTCGCGGGCCTCGAGTCCGCGGGATTCGAGAGCCTTACGATACGCGTGGCTGCTCACCGTTGCCTCGGTCCCGACGACGATGACTTTCCCGTTCTTCGTGGCGCTTGCCGCCGCTAGCGCGCCCGGTTCGACCACCCCGATGACGGGAACCTTCGCCGCCTGGATGATTCGATCCAGCGCCAGCGCGGTCGCGGTATTGCAAGCGATGACGAGCAGTTGCGAGCCCTCGAGTTCGAGCTGGTGCGACGCTTCGACGGCGTATTTGGCCACCGTTTCCACCGATTTCGACCCGTA
>JASHRE010000780.1 GCA_030037515.1 Candidatus Sulfotelmatobacter sp. | reverse complement strand
GGCGTGAGCAGTTGACGCATCCATGCGCGATAGGCTTCGCGGTCGCGGTCGCTCACGAGATAACGCTCGACGTAGCCGAGACGCACCAGGATACTCTCGAGCACGGCGCGGTTCTGGTCGGATTGCAAGCCCTGAGCAAACGCAAGGTAGTCACCGACGGGCTCGCGCCCGATCTGCACGGAGGCCCAAATGTCGGTCTGCAAGGCGATCCGTTCAGCCGGAGTCAGTTTGGTCTCCGCATCGCGGGCCATGGAGTCGACAGCATTGGGTTCGTAGCCGGCACGGTAGTATCCGGCGGCGCCAGCATTGGCCAGCACCCAGGTCGAGCATCCCGGCAATGTGAATGTTTCTTCTCTTTTCGTGAGAATTTCACATTTCGTTGTTTCGCCCGCCGAACCCTTCAGGCACAACGGAATCTGCCAAAGTTCATCGCCGTGGGACTCGACCTTCAAGCGCTCGTAATAATAGCGTTGCTGTGTGAGATCGACTTTTGTCGAATCGCCGCCGCACTGCGTTTTCACATTAACGATGGGCGCGCCGGCCTGAATGATCCAGGTCGGCATAATCTTGTCGACCGGCTTTCCGGAGGTCTTGGTCTGCGCGTCCCAGAAATCCGCCGCCGTCGCATTCCCATATCGATGTTCCCGCAAATAGACGTTTACTCCGGCGCGGAAGGTTTGTTCTCCCAGATAAGACTCGAGCATGCGCAGCACAGCCGCGGCTTTCCCATAGGCGATGCCGTCGAATAACTCGGTAATTTGCGCGGGAGTCTCGGCGTCTTGATGAATGGGGCGGGTACTGGCCAGTGAGTCGACATTGAGCGAGGCGCCGGCGTCGCTCACGTCGTCAAGATCCACGTGCCATTCCGGCTTCCAAGCCTCGACGGGCTTGCTCTCCATCCACGTAGCGAAGCCTTCGTTCAACCAGACGTCGTCCCACCATTTCATGGTCACAAGATCGCCGAACCACTGATGCGCCATTTCGTGGGCGATGACTTCGGCGATTTCCTTTTTCCGCGCGGGCGAGCCGTTCTTCTCGTCGATGAGCAGAACAACTTCGCGGAACGTGATGCAGCCGGTGTTTTCCATCGCGCCGGCTGAGAAATCGGGGATCCCGACCAGATCGAGCTTGCCGTAAGGATATTTGATCGTGAAATAGCGGTCGTAATACTTCATCACCTGGACCGCGGCTTCGAGGGCAAACCGTCCCATCTCTTTCTTGCCGGCTGTGGCATAGACGCGAATCGGAATACCGTCGGCCTCGCCTTGGATGTATTCGAAGTTGCCAACCACCAACGCAGCCAGGTAGGAAGACATTTTCGGGGTGGTGGCGAAGCGCACGGTGTGTTTGTCGCCGGGAGCGGGCGCGTCAGACAAAACCTTTTCGTTGGAGATCGCCACCATACCTTTGTCGATGGTCGTGGCAATGTCGAATGTGGCCTTGTAATCGGGCTCGTCGAAAGACGGGAAGGCGCGGCGCGCGTCGGTGGCCTCAAATTGTGTAGCAGCGTATTTGCGGCCTTGATCGTCCCTGCCGAGATAGAAGCCGCGCATTTCGTCGTTCAAGACGCCGGAGTAGGTGATGCGAATGGTTGCCGAGCCTGCGGCTAGAGGCTTCGCCACGGAAAGAACAGCCGTTTCCTTGTCTTTTTCGGACGTGACTTTCGCGTTCTGTCTCGTGCCGCCGCTGGTGATGGAGACTTCGTGGAATTCGATGTCGGCCGCATTCAGGGTGATTTCTGAAGTTGGCTTGACCACCTGGACGGAAATGGTTTCATCGCCCTCAAATTTCGCCGTGCTGAGGTCGGGCGTGAAGCTGAGCTTGTAGTTTTCCGGCTTCGCGACTTCGGGCAATCGTTGGGCCAACGCCGGGAATGTCAATGCGATGAAAAAGATCAGCGCAAAATATCGTCTCATCCACAACTCCTTGCAGGAATGAAATCAGCTTTCTTCTCGCAGACAACTTCTTGCAGTCTTGAGCGGAACTTTAGGCTTGGGCACAGATACGCAATCACTTCGAAAAAAGTTCAGCAGGGCGAAAGCGCCACCCCATTCATGATCGTCATCACACAGCGATTCACGCCAAACCAGTAAGGAATTTCACGGTAGTCCGCGACGTTGAAAACGGCCAGGTCCGCATCTTTGCCTGCTTCTATACTACCTTTTCGCGCAGCCAACCGCAGGGCCCAGGCTCCATTGATGGTTGCGGCTGCGATCGCTTCGGCCGGGGACATCCTCATTTGCGTGCACCCCAGCGACATTGCCATCGCCATGCTCAGAGTCGGCGAGGTGCCGGGATTGAAGTCGGTCGCTAACGCGACTGGAACTCCGGCATCGATCAAGCCACGGGCATTCGGATACTCGCGCATTCCAAGAAAATAATTGGCGCCTGGAACCAGCGTGGCGATGGTATCGCCTTTGGCCAGGAGCGAGATGTCATGGTCGCTGACGTGGTCCAGGTGATCGAACGAAGCCGGCTTGAAGTGCAGTAGCGGTTCCAGCGCTGTCTCGGAAAGCTGGCCCACATGCGCGCGGAGGGCGAGCCCATTTTTGGCCGCAGCAGCGAAAATCTGTCCGGTCTGTTCCAGGCTGAAGGCCGCTTTTTCGCAGAACACATCGACGAATTGGGCAAGCTTCTCCCTCGCTGCGCGGGGAATCATTTCTCTACAGACGAGCTCGACGTACTTTTGTGAGCGGCCGGTGAATTGTTTTGGGACGGTGTGCGCGCCCAGAAGCGTGGGAACAATTGTGCCGGGCCATTTCGATGCTACGCCGCGGATCGCCTGCAGCGACTTCAACTCCGATTCCAGGGTCAGGCCGTAGCCAGATTTGGCCTCCACCGTGGTCGTGCCGTGCGCGGCCATCCCCTGAACCGCATTTAGGACATGCCGAGCCAGTTCCGCCCGCTCGGCGTTGCGTACGCCTTCAAGACTGGAGCGAATGCCACCGCCTGCAGTGGCGATTTCTTCGTAGGACGCGCCGGCGATCCGTTTTTCGAAATCGATCAGGCGCGGTGTGGTGAAGACCGGATGCGTGTGCGAATCGACGAATCCGGGTAGCGCGACTTTGCCGGAACAATCGATTTCTGCGATGCGCCTGCGGTTCTTTTGGATCCAGGGATCGCGCAGGGCGTCTTTTGTCGTGCCCACGGAAACGATCTTGCCCCCGACGCACAGCACGGCTGCGTCATTAACGATCCCGAGTTCTTCGAGGTCAGGGCCGCGACGCGGGCCGGACTGGCCGGGGAAATGCAGTGTGAGCAGCTGCCGGACATTCACCAACAGCAAGAGCGGGGATTGTCGGGCTGGCTGCACGCTGAAGCAGTGTAACAGTCGATTAGCCCATGGGCAGCTTCACGTCTTTTGCTTTCGCGAACTGCTTGGCTTCCTCGTATCCCGCATCGGCGTGGCGGATGATTCCCGTGCCCGGATCGCTGGTGAGAACGCGTTCGATGCGCTTTGCCATCATCTCGGTTCCATCGGCAACGGTGACCTGCCCAGCATGCAGGGAATAGCCGATTCCCACGCCGCCGCCGTTATGGATCGAGACCCACGACGCGCCGGCTGCGGTGTTGACCAGAGCGTTCAACAACGGCCAGTCGGCAACAGCATCGGAACCGTCTCTCATGCCTTCCGTTTCGCGGTATGGCGACGCCACCGATCCGCAATCGAGATGATCGCGTCCGATGACGATCGGCGCTTGGATCTTTCCTTTCTTGACCAATTCATTCATGGCCAAGCCGAACTGCGCACGTTCGCCGTATCCAAGCCAGCAAATGCGCGCGGGCAGCCCCTGGAATTTGATTCGCTTGCGCGCCAGCTCAATCCAGCGGCGCAGAACGCGATTGTCAGGGAAAAGCTCCAGGACCAAATCGTCGGTCACGTGAATGTCCGAGGGCTCGCCGGACAAGGCAACCCAGCGGAACGGCCCGCGCCCTTCGCAGAACAGCGGACGGATGTAGGCCGGGACGAAACCGGGGAAGTCGTAAGCGTTCTTCACGCCCCGCTGAAAGGCAAACGTTCGAATGTTGTTACCGTAATCAAACGTCACAGCGCCCATGTTCTGCAACCGCAGCATGCCTTCGACGTGCCGCGCGATCGAATCCAGCGATTTTTCCTGATACGCCTGCGGGTCACGCTGGCGCAGGTCGAGAGCTTCGCCCAGGCTCATGCCGTTCGGAACATATCCGTTCAACGGGTCATGCGCTGAAGTCTGATCGGTCAGAATGTCGGGAACGACACCGCGTTCGGCGAGTTCTGGAATGATGTCGGCGCAGTTGCCAACGAGCCCGACCGAAACGTTTTCTTTCTTGCGGACTGCGTTTTTCAGAATGCGCAGAGCTTCATCGAGCGTTGTGACCATGAAGTCGCAATATCCTGTTTTCAGGCGCTTCTTGATGCGCTCCGGATCAACGTCAATGCCGAGAAAGGCGGCACCAGTCATGGTCGCGGCCAGCGGCTGAGCTCCACCCATGCCGCCCATGCCGCCGGAGACGATCAGCTTGCCCGCGAGATCACCGCCAAAATGCTTTTCCCCCGCTGCGGACAAGGTCTCAAACGTTCCCTGAATGATTCCCTGCGATCCGATGTAAATCCACGAACCGGCGGTCATCTGCCCAAACATCATCAGCCCGGCGCGTTCGAGTTCATTGAACACCTGCCAATTCGACCAATGTCCGACCAGATTCGCATTGGCGATGAGTACGCGAGGCGCGTAATCATGCGTTTTGAAGATCCCCACCGGCTTGCCGGATTGCACGAGTAGGGTCTCATCGTTCTCCATATTCTTCAATGATTCGATGATCGCGTGATATGCCTCCCAGCTGCGCGCGGCGCGCCCTGTGCCGCCGTAGACGACGAGATCTTTGGGACGCTCGGCGACTTCTCCGTCGAGATTGTTCATGAGCATGCGCATGGCCGCTTCCTGCTGCCAGCTTTTGCAGGTAAGCTGGCTGCCGCGGGGGGCGCGCACTGAGATCGGCGTGGCCGGGATTTCAGTTTCGACAGGCATGTCTCAATGGTAGTTCCATGGCCGAGCGTGCGCAATGAGCCATGGTCGTAACCCATCTCACAACTGCACCATCCCAATGCCGGGTCGGAAAAGCCAGCAAAGAGAAAAACGATACTTGGCACTCGCATAATCCGTGAATCTGTTTTAGAGTGCGTCTTGGAATGTGATGAAGAATCGTTCGCAATCCCAAGCGCGGTGCGGTCTCTGCCTGATCGCGTCAGCGATCGTCGTGTTGTGTGCAGGTAGTCTTGGCTGTCAGCCGAGTAAACCGTCTCGAATCCGGATCGAGCTGAAAGATTTGCCGCAGGACAAACCAGCGGTGGCCACCAAACCGGTGCAACCTGCTCCCCTGTGTCCGCCTGCGGGGCTGGTGCCCTTAGAGTTAGGAGCGCCGGGAACGGGGGACCACAAAGTGACGCTCACCTGGAACGCGAGTGCGCCCTCCACCGATTCTGATAGCGCGGCCTTCGGCTACTGTCTCTATCGCAGCAAAATCAAGCATGTAGCGAAGAAGGACCCGGTATGCAAAGACTGCGAGCAGGTCAATCGAATTCCGATTAAATCCACGGGATGTATAGACGATGTGGTGGCCGACAGCACTCAGTATTACTACGTAGCAACGGCCATTAGCTCAAAGGGAATGCTAAGCGCGGCGTCGAACGAAATTGCGATCCGGATCCCTTCTAGGCGCCGTCCGAAGCCCGCCCAGTCGAGCCCACTGCCCCTATGCCGCGCCGGGTTGCAGCTGAATACCCACTGAGTTTTCCTTCACCCAAAGCCGATCAAGGGTTGAGCACGACTTTGCCGAACATCTGACTTTTTTCGAGATATTCGTGGGCGGCGCGAGCTTCGTTCAGGGGGAATATGCAGTCGATGACCGGCGTTAAACGTGCGGCGAAGATGTGTCCGAGGACCTCGTGTAGTTCGCACATCGTCCCCATGTAGGAGCCGAGCAGCGACAACTGCCGCGCAAAGAGATGGCGCAGCTCGACCCCGACGCTCGACCCGGTGGTTGCGCCGCAGGTCACGAGCGTGCCTGCGGTTTTGAGCGATTTCAGGCTCTCCTCCCAAGTGGCCGCACCGACGTGTTCGATGACAATGTCGACTCCTTCTTTGTTTGTGATCCTGCGGACTTCCTCAGAAATCTTTTGCTTGTAGTGATTGATGCCGTAATCGGCGCCGAGGGTGCGGGCCTTCTCCAGTTTCGATTCATCACCAGCCGTCGTGATCACCCGGCAACGAAACAATTTTGCGATCTGGATGGCGGCTGTTCCTACACCGGAGCTTGCGCCCAGCACAAGCACTGTTTGCCCGGGGCGCACGCCTGCGCGCCCGACCAGCATGTGCCATGCGGTTACAAAAACAAGCGGGACACTGGCGGCCTGATTGAAATCGAGCGACTCGGGAATCGGAATAACGCTCGCGGCAGGCACAGCGATCAGTTGGCAATCGCCGCCGTCAACGCCATTGCCTAGGACGGTGAATTCTTGGCATTGATTCTGTAATCCGGCAACGCACTTCGCGCAATGTCCGCAGAAGTGCATGGGTGCGATGAGCACGCGTTGGCTGGTCCTGAGGTCGGTCACATACTCGCCGACTTCCACGATTTCTCCGGCAATGTCGCTTCCGGGAATGTGGGGCAGTTTCACGCCGGGCAGTCCCTGGCGCACCCAGAGATCGAGATGATTCAGGGCGCAGGCTCGGACGCGGACGAGGACTTGGTCCTTGCGGGACTGCGGATCGGGAACGTCTTCGTACTGCAAAACTTCCGGACCTCCGAATCGATGAATGCGGATGGCTTTCATGAAGAATCCTTTCGAACGCCTAAGCTAACATAGGCGAAACGTTGACAATCGTACCGATGCGCTTAATCTTAATGATGACGGTGGTTTGGCAGGCCGTATCCATGTTCGCACTGAGGTCCCGAACCCCGCAGTGATGGGCGGCTTTT